>NZ_BAABCQ010000022.1:0-62840 GCF_039539045.1 Streptomyces marokkonensis | reverse complement strand
GGTATGTGACGGCGTCCTGGCAGAAACCCGTAACCCGCACGCTCCCCCTGACCGCGGCGCTGGCCGACGGTGTGATCGGGGTCGACATGAAAGCCGACCACCTCGCCGCCTGGCGCCTGGACACCCACGGCAACCCCACCGGGCACCCCCGTCGCTTCTCCTACGACCTCACCGGACCAGCCGAACACCGGGACGCGCAGGTCCGTCACGCCCTGACCCGGCTCCCGCGCCACTGGAGGCCGGTGTAGCCGGCCATCTCGCGGCCGGCGGTGGTCGGGGAGCCGAACACCAGTGGCTCGGGGCGCGTGTTGGTGAGCCGGATCGTCCCGTCCAGGGCCCAGGCACCGGCCTCCTCGTCGATCGAGTGGACGGTCAGGCCGCGCTCCTCGCGGGCCCACTCGGCGCCGCCGTTCTCGATCCAGGTGAGGTCCTCGGTGATCGCGAACAGGTCGTCCTCGACCGTGAGGCCGGGAAAACCGTCGTGTCGTATCGAGCCGACGCGCTCGGGCAGGCGCAGGTAACCCTCACCGTGGACATAGCTGTTGCCTCCCCAGAAGTTCTGGCCGGAGATGTGACTGGCCGTCATTTGCAGGCCCTTGGACGTAGCGGAGGATCTCGGTGCCGTTCGGCGCGGTGAGCGCGATGTGGTCGCCGTGGGTGTGGCTGACGCGGAGGGAACTCATGCGCGCTCCTCGGGGGCCCAGTCGGGGTGGTCGCCGTGCATGGCCGCGTGGAAGGGGTCCCCGGGCGCGATCTCGCCCGCGAGGACCGGCTGTCCGGTGAACGCCGCCTTGTACAGGGCGGCGGCGAACTCCAGCGTGGCACGGGCGTCCGAACCGCTGCCGGGCGGCCGCACGCCGGCGTCCCGGGCGTCCAGTACGGCGCCGAGCTGTGCGGTGTGCGAGCTGGGCACGTCCGTCGCCGGGGTGCGCCAGGCGGCGGCGCGTTCCGGGGTGACGTGCCGGGCCGGGGTGTAGGTCCAGTCGTCGTTGCGGTGCCCGTACAGGTGCGTCAACTCGACCGTGGCGTCGGCGCAGTCGACGCGCACGCGGCTCGCCTCGTCCGGAGACAGGACGCTGTTGACGACGGTGGCGAGGGCGCCGTTCTCGAACCGCACCAGGGCGGTGGAGACATCCTCGCTCTCGGTGTCGTGGACCAGCCGTGACGCCATGGCCCGCACCTCCGCCCACGGGCCGAGCAGGTGCAGCAGCAGGTCGTACTGGTGGATGCCGTGCCCCATGGTCGGGCCGCCGCCCTCGGTGGCCCAGCGTCCGCGCCACGGCACCGCGTAGTAGGCGGCGTCGCGGTGCCAGGTCGTCTGGCAGTGCGCGACCAACGGGGCGCCCAGCTCACCGCCCGCGATCAGTTCCCGGGCGTGCGCGGCGCCCGAGCCGTACCGGTGTTGGAAGATCACGGACGCGTACGCGCCGGACGCCTCCTCGGCGGCGGCGATGTCGTCGTACTCGGCGAGCGAGAGGCACAGCGGCTTCTCGCACAGCACCCAGGCACCCGCCTTGAGCGCGGCCACGGTCTGCTCACGGTGCAGGGACGGTGGCGTACCGACGAGGACCAGGTCGGGGCGTACGGCGTCAAGCATGGCGCCCATCGACGTGTACCCGGCGATGTCACCGCCCGCCTCGGCCCGGAAGGCGTCGAGCCGGCCCTGGTCCACGTCCACGGCGGCGACCAGTTCCGTCCGGTCGGCGTGGGCTCCGAGGGCGGCCAGGTGGCTGCCTGTGACGATGGCTCCGGTACCGACCACGGCGACCCGGCGGCGGGCTGGGCGTGGGGACATGCGGTCCTCCTCGGACGCCGGCACACGACGAGCACGTACGCCGCTAGAAAGCGCTTGCACTCCGGCAGACCCTAGGCCGGGAGCGAATGCCGGACAACCCCCCAGCGTTTGCGGGCTCGGCATGCGACTGGTCGACTGTCGCCGGGGGGGACCGGAGGCGGTCGTACCGCGCCGGCGCAGTCTTCAGTCCTCGTCACCGAAGGAGTTCAGGCGTGAGCAACCCCAAGTCGTCGTCCGTGGAGCACCGATCCGACGGCAGCCAGCCCTGGCTGCACCAGAAGGGCCGGACCATCCAGGAGTTCGGCACCGTCAAGCAGTTCCCCGTGGCGCTGACCATGGAGACCCGCCTCTACTCCTGCCAGCGGCTCAACAAGGTCCTGGCGGACACCCGGATCCTGCACGACCTGTACAAGAAGTACCACTGGCTCATGCGCGGGGCGACGTTCTACCAGCTGCACCTGCTGTTGGACAAGCACGCGGGCGAGCAGCTGGAGCTGATCGACACGATCGCCGAGCGCGTCCAGACGCTCGGCGGCGTAGCGATCGGCGACCCACGGCACGTCGCCGAGATCACCACCGTGCCGCGTCCGCCGGACGGAGTGGAGGAGGTCCCGTCGATGCTGTCACGGCTGCTGGAGGCGCACGAACTGATCCTGGCCGACTGTCACGACGCCGCCGGCCGCACCCAGGAGCTCGGTGACGACGGCACCAATGACCTCCTCGTCTCCGAGGTCGTGCGCACCAACGAGCTGCAGGCGTGGTTCGTGGCGGAGCATCTGGTGGACACGCCGCTGGTGCACGCCTGATCCCGGTCCTGATTTCGGTCCTGATTTCGGTCCTGATCCCGGTCCTGACCCCGGTCCTGACCCCGGTCCTGACCCCGGTCCTGATTCCGTCGCACGCGACCGCCGCGGCTCCGCGAGGGGCCGCCGTCACGCTCCGTGCTCCCCCGGGCGACGGCGCTCTTGATGCCCTTTCGCGTCGGCCGTGAAAGCGTCCGGACATGGCCCACATGTCCCACGGCGCCCACGCCCAGCCTCCGACACGCGGGCAGCGTTGGTCCACGTTCCGGCAGTCTCCGTTCTGGCCGGCCACCGTGCTGGTGTTGATCCTCGCGGCCGCCGCGGGTCTCTTCGCGGGCTCGTACACCTACTCGATGGCGGACCCGACGCCGCACTCGATCCCCACCGCCGTGGTCGGCTCGTACGAAGAGGCCCGTGGCCAGGCCTTCCTGGGCGGCCTGGAGAAGGCGCTGAACGCCTCGGTCAAGGTGCGTCCCTACGGGAGCGAGGCCGAGGCCAGGGAGGCGATGCAGGACCAGGAGGTCTTCGCGATCTTCGAGCTGCGGGACGACGGGCGGACCGCCGTGCTCGACCTGTCCAGTGCGTCGGGCGCCTCGGTCGCGCAGGTACTGGCCGACACGGCACCGGCCGTGGGCAAGAGGACCGGCGTCGAGGTCACCGTCCGGGACATCAACCCCTTGCAGGAGGGCGACCCGCGCGGCCTGGCCATCTTCTACATCTCCCTGGCCGCGGTGATCATCGGCTTCGTCGGGGCGATCCAGCTGAGCGTGCACGCGCGCTCCCTGACTCCGTCCGAACGCATCCTCTTCACGGTCGCCTACGCGCTGCTCGGCGGGTTCGCGATCGCCGCGACCGTGGACTGGCTGCTGGGAGCGCTCGACCTGCCGTTCGTCGAGTCGTGGCTGATCCTGGCGCTCACCATGTTCGCGTCCGGCATGGTCTTCACCATGTTCAACACCCTGTTCGGACGCTGGGCGATGCTGCCTACCTGGGGGCTGATGGTGCTCCTCGGCAATCCCTCGTCCGGCGGCGCCGTGTCCTGGCCGCTGCTGCCGTCCCCGTTGGGGGCGATCGGCCAGTGGCTGCCGCCTGGGGCATCGGTGAACGCGCAGCACACGGCGGTGTACTTCCAGGGGCACCAGCACGCGTTCCCGTTCCTGGTGCTGGGCGGGTGGGCGCTGCTGTCCTGCGCGGTCTTCTGGATCTGGCGGCACCGGCATCCCGGCGGGCGGGACAAGAAGCCACCCGAGCCCGCGCCGGAGGCCGCCGCGTCCTGAGGTTCCCCGGGCGGAGGCCGGACACTGCGGGTTCTCAGCCGAAGGTCAGGGCACGGCACGCCATCTGGAGGGCGAGCCGGTTGCCGGGGTCGTCCAGACCGACGCCGAGGCGTTCGCGGACCTGGCGCAGTCTGGCGGTGACGGTGTTGCGGTGCAGGCCCAGGGCACGGGCCGTGGCGGCGGCGGAGCCGCCGTTCTCCAGGAAGACACGCAGGGTGGTCAGCAGGTGGGCGTGCGCGGTGCCGCGCAGCGGGGCGAGCGCGGTCTCGGCGAAGGCGCGGGTGATGTCGGACTGCTGCCAGGCGGCCAGCAGTCTGCCCACCCCGAGTTCGTCGGTGTGCTCCACGGACGGCCGGAACTCCCGGGCAGCCGCGAGACGCGCCGCGTTGCGGGCCTCGGTCAAAGTGTCGGCGAGGCCGCCGGAGCCCTGGCGGGGCCAGCCGATACCGGCCACCAGCCGCCAGGTGGAGGGCAGCTCGGCAAGTGCTCTGCGGACCTGACGCAGCAGCAGTCTGGGTTCGTCGTCGGCGGGCCGGCGGCTGCTGCTGGACCACAGCGCCCAGTCGCCGTCGCCCTTGGCCACCGCCTGGGTGGTGACACCGTGCCGGGCCAGGGCGGCGACAAGCGGTGCGGGAACGGTGTCCGGGCGGTCGACGGCGGGCGGCTGCTCGGCGCGCACGGCCAGACCGACGTGCCAGTCCTCGAGGCGCCAGCCCAGGGCGACCGACTGCTCGACGACCTCGCGGCTGACGGTGCCCCGGCCGGTGACGATCTCCGTCAGCAGACGGCGGCGGACGGCGCTGTCGTGGTCGGCGCGGGTACGGGCTCCGGCGAGCCAGGACCGGACGAAGGGTTCGAGCACGGCGAGGCCCAGCGCGACGGTGTCGGCGCGCTCCTCGTCGGCCGGCTCGACGGGCCACACCAGCCACGCGGTGACCGGCGCGGTACCGCCCGGCCGGTCCCCCGCCGAGGGGACGGCGTGCACGGGGTGCGCGAGGAGGCCGGGGGTGCGCTGGGGCACGGCGAGGTCCGGGCGCAGGGCGTCCGATGCCGCCGGATCGCCGACGATGGCCGACCCGTCGCGGGTGACGAGGCTGACGGCGGCGGCGAGCACCGTACGGGCCGTGGCGATCAGTTCCGGTCCCTCGGTGCGAGTGGCGAGCCGGCGGACCAGGGTCTCGACGGTGCGGGCCCGCGTCACCTCGGGAGCGCGGACCCGCAGGGTGAGGTCGAGGGCGAGCCGGAACGGGTCGTCGGTGGCGGCCCACAGCACGGGAATCCGCAGCCGGTCGGCCAGCCGTACGGCGGACAGCGGCGGCCGGGCGGTGTGGCCGGCGGTGACGCACAGCGCCGCGGCGCCGGCCTCCTGGGCGCGGCGGACGAGGGCGTCGAGACGGTAGGCGGGCGTGGCGTCCCGTACGTCGCAGAGCACCAGGTGACCGTCGACCGAGGCCAGGTCGCCCCGGTAGGCGGTGACGTCGAGCACGGGCCGATCCAGCCCGGCGTGTCCGGCCAGTGTGCGGGCGTCCCGCAGCAAGGGGTCGGCCAGCAGGCCGGCGACGTCGGGGGTCGAGGTCATGCCCGCCCGCCCCCAGCCGCGTACGTGCCGCCGGAGGACGAGGCGGCGGGGACGCCGCGGCCGAACGGACGCGCGGCGGCTGCGGAGGTCGGTGCCAGGTCGAGGCCGAAGGCGGTCGGGCCGACCAGCGGGTCGGCCTCGGGGGGCCAGTCGTGGAGGGCGGGGAGGCGGAGGAGGGCCAGGTGGCGACCGGTACGGAGCTGGTCGGCGCGCAGGGGCCGGCGGCCGCTGGGGTCGACTGCGGCGATGATCTGCGGGCCCGCGGCGCGGGTGACGCCGTCCACGGTCACGGCCAGGTACTCGTCCAGGAGGTCCACGCGGACCACGGCACCGGTGCGCCCGTCGATGAGGGTGGCCCAGCCGGGGGTCAGGGCCTGGCGGGGGACGATCTCCTCGGCGCGGCCGACGGCCAGCAGCTCGGCACCCAGCGCGGTGGCCAGGTCCTCGGGCGTGCCGCCGGCCTCCCGCGCGGTGAGGAGGCGGTCGCCGAGGCCGAGGCAGGCGGAGACGGAGCCGCGCACCCCGATGGCCGAGAGCCGGGAGGCGGGCAGCGGGTGGACCGCGAGGGCAGCGGCTCCGCCGAGGGCGAGGACGTTGGCGCGCAGCAGCCGTTCGGCGGAGCGGCGTGCGCACTCCCGGACGACGACGGTGTCCCCGCCGGTGCCGACCAGGACGAGCGGCGCGGGGTCCACGCCGTGCAGGGCGGCCACGGTCTGGTCGATGCGGGGGAAGGCGCGGCCCATGAGGTCGCCGTCGACGAGCGGCAGGCCCAGCCGGGCGGCGGCGACCGCGGCGACGACGGCGTTCAGGCCGCCGATCTCGATGACCCCGACCGCGCCCGCCCGGGCACCCGTGATCCCGGCGGCGGTACGCACCGCGTGCGCGAAGTCGTCGGGGTCGGCGAGCCGTTCGGCCAGTACGTCGGGCGCGCCGACGAGCCCGACGTGGACGACGAGGGTGTCCGGCTCCAGGGCGGTGGCGGGGACGAGCGACACCGGGCCGCCGGCCAGCTCGCGGCGCAGCAGCAGCGTGCCGGTCGCCACCTCTCCCCCGCCGCCGGAGCCCAGCAGCGTGGCCCCGGCGGCCAGCGCGGGCACCCGCGCGGCGGTCAGCGGCGCGGGTGACGCGGGCGAGGAGGCCTCGGCGGACGTGGCGGCCACGGCGGGCGAGGGGGCCACGGCGGACATGGAGGTCCCAGCGGACATGGGGGTCACGGCGGACGTGGAGGTCACCCTTCGATCATCACACTTCGGCGCCCTGGAACGGGACGTAGTCGTGCGCGTATCCGAAGTATCCGGGACCGGCCAGGGCGAGGCCCCCGGGGGTGCGCCAGCGCGGGTCGCAGGGCACGCCGAGGACGCTGACCCGCAGGCCGTAGCGGAGCGTCTCGGTGGTGACCGGTTCGCCGGAGTCGGTGTCCAGGACACAGATCAGGTCGGGGACGCTGACGACGACCTCTCCGTCGCGGGTGGCGACGAGGTTCTCGTTCTGGAAGGACAGTTCCAGAACGGACCCGGTGTCCGCGTCGAGGCCGGTGAGCCGGGCCGCGCCGCGGGCGAAGCCTCCGCTGGTGGTGCGCCGCACGTCGACGGTCTTCCCGGTGAAGACCGCACGGCCGCCGAGGACGCCGGCCGCCGCGGCCACCGGGTCCTGGTGGCCCTCGCGGGCCTCGCGGATGACCCGGCCGACCCGCTCGCACAGCGTCAGGGTGCCGGGCACCAGGTGCTGCTTGGCCTGACGGCCGGTGAGCGCGTACAGGCTGACCGCCGCGCTGCAGCCCATCTCGACGGTGGCGGCGCGGGCGAGGCGTTCCGCCCAGGCGTTGTCGTCGGTGCGCAGGGTGACGGAGTTGCCGCGTTCGTCGGCGAGCGCCATGGGGGACGCCCGCACGCCGCCCAGGGTGGGCAGCAGCATCTGCAGTTCGGGGAAGGCGCGGCCCATTCCGTCGGCGTCGATCAGCGGGACGCCCGCCTCGGCGGCGGCGACGAACGGCGACATCGAGTTCAGTCCGCCCGCCTCGATGGAGACGGTGTGGGTCGCCTTGCGGCCGAGGAGATCCTCCAGGGCCCGCATGGCGCCGATGATCTCGTCGCCCGAGGGGAGCTTCTCCAGCATCACCGTGGGCGCGCCCATGAAGGCGGTCGGGACGATCAGCGCGTCGTCGTCGGCCTCGTCGAGGTCGAGGAGGGTGACCGGGCCGTTCCGCTTCAGCGCCTGCTGGGCGAGGAGGCGGCCGACGAACGGGTCGCCGCCTCCGCCGGTGCCGAGCACGGCGGCTCCGCGGGCGAGGTCGGGCAGGTTGTCGGCGGTGATCTCACGCATTGGGGCCTCCCAGGCTCAGCTCTCCGACGGCCTTGGCACGGATCCGGGTGGCGTTGCCCGGCAGGTAGGCCAGCGGTACTTCCTCGATGTCGACGATCTCGACGGACCCGGACCGGGCGCCGGCCGCCACGGCCCGGTCGACGGCCTCCTGGCGGGCCTCGTCGAGTACGGTGTCCCGCTGCTGCGGGACGACCGAGTAGATCCGGTCGACCTCACCGCCGACCTGGGCGATCGCCGCGCCGATGGCGTTGGCCACGGCGAAGTGATCGGGGCGGACGACGCGGGAGGCGCCCGCGAGGTCCTCGGGCACCAGGATGCTGCCGCCGCCGACGGCGACGACGGGCACCGGTTCGGCGGAGGCCCGCATCCGGTCGACGACCGCGGCGAGCCGGTCGTCGACGACGCGCAGGGCGGCGTCGACCACCTCCTTGTCGAGGTGGGCGACGAGCGAGCGGTCACCGACGTCGGCGCGCCCGCCGGCCACCGCGATGTCGGTCGCGGTCAGGCGGGTGCCGCCGAAGACGAGGGCCTCCTGGGCGAGCCGGTAGCCGACGCTGGCGGGGCCGACGGTGGTGCCGGACGCCTGGTGCACGACGTGGCTGCCGCCGCCGATGCCGATGGAGAGCACGTCGGGCATGCGGAAGTTGGTCTGTACTCCCGCAACGTTGACGTCGGTGGACGCCTCTCGCGGGAAGCCCTGCTGGAGGATGCCGACGTCACTGGTGGTGCCGCCGATGTCGACCACGGCGCAGGAGGTCAGCCTGGACAGGAACGCGGCGCCGCGCATGGAGTTGGTCGGGCCGGAGGCGAAGGTCGCCACCGGGTAGCGGCGGGCGTAGTCGACGTCCATCAGGGTGCCGTCGTTCTGGCTGAGGAAGACCGGGGCGTTGATGCCGGCCTCGGTGACCGTGCGGAGCAGCCCGGTGGCGACCTGGTCGGCGAGGCCGCGCAGGGCGGCGTTGACGACGGTGGCGTTCTCCCGGCCGAGCAGACCCATGCGGCCGATCTCATGGGAGAGGCTCACCGGGGCACCGGGCAGCTGCTCGTCGATGATCTCGGCGGCGCGGGTCTCGAACTCCGCGTTGACCGGCGAGAACACCGAGGCCAGCGCGAAGGAGGTGGCGCCGGCGGCGACGGCCCGGTCCAGGACCGCACGGAACTCGGCCTCGTCGAAGGCGGCGATGGGGCTGCCGTCGTACTCGTGACCGCCGTGGCAGAGGTAGCTGTGGCCGCCGATCGCGGAGGCCAGGCGGTCGGGCCAGTCGACCAGCGGGGGCAGGGCGCGGGTGGCGGGCAGCCCGAACCGGATGGCGGCGGTCTGCGCCAGGCGCTCGCCCTCCACCAGGGCGTTGATGAAGTGGGTGGTGCCGATCATCACCGCGTGGACGGCGGCAGGGTCGAATCCGGTGGCCTGCCGCAGGTCGCCGAGGGCGGTGACGATACCGCCGGTGACGTCGGCCGTGGTGGACGCTTTCACGGCGCCCAGCACCCGGTCGTCGTCGATGAGGACGGCGTCGGTGTTGGTGCCGCCCACGTCGATGCCCAGTCGGAGCATGTGGGTTGTCCTGCCTCTCTCTTTCGGTGGTCGCGCCCGCCGGTGGCGTCGCGGTCAGGCGGCGGGGACGCCGGGGGCGTCGCTGTTCGTCAGGGGCCGGCGCGGCGGGTCGGTGCGGTCCCCACCCCGCGGACCAGTCCCAGGCGGGCTGCCGCGAGGTAGAGCACGAAGGCGACGGCGATCGAGTTGATCGACGGCAGGCCCCAGTCGATGGACTTCCCCACTCCGGCGGCGACGGCCCAGGTGATCAGGAAGCCGGCGAGGGTGGGGAGCCGTCCGAAACGCTGGGTCGCCCCGAGAACCAGTGGAACCGGGCCGCCTGTGGCACGCGGGTCAGGCGCGTAGTCGTCGAGTCCTGAGGAGGACGCCATGCGGACTCCAGAGTACGGGTGGGGACGGGCGGGGACGGGCGGGAGCGGATGGTTGGCGCCCGGTGCGGTTCGCTGAGACTAGGCCGCCGGCCTCGGCCGGTCACCGTGCATAAGGCACTGACACGGGCTGACGCCAGGGCACTGTGCACAGGCGGAAACCGGCCGGGCAGGGGCTCGTCCATGTCCCCGGTACGGCCTGCACGGTCACGGTGGCCCGGCTGTGCACCTCGCACCTTGTGGCGTCCGGGGGGCCCGCACCAGGGTGGGCTGACTGTCCCGCTCGCCTCACCTGGAGGTGCTGTGAAGCTCACGGTCGTGCTCCCTGTCATCACCGACGCGTTCACCGAGGAGGTCCGCCGGGAAGCCGGCGCCTGGGTGACGCCCGGAACGGAGGTCGAGGTCCGCCGTATCGCAAGCGGTACGGCCTCCATCGAGTCCGAGTACGACGAGGCGCTGGCCGGTCCGGGCGTCCTCGACACGGTCCGCGAGGCCGCCGAGGACGGCGCGGACGCGGTGTTCGCCAGCTGCTTCGGCGCCCCCGGTGTGCAGGCGGCACGGAGATCGTGGACATCCCGGTGGTCGGCGGCTTCGAGCCCGCCGTGCTCACCTCTCTCGCACTCGGCGAGCGCACCGGCGTGATCACCGTCCTGCCGAACGTGCTGCCGATGCTGCACGGTCTGGTCCGGCGCTACGCGTTGACGCTGCGATCATGTGGCTGGAGTCTCAGGTGCGGCTCGGAGTGCGGCCCAGCCGCACCACGTACCTGCCGCCCGGCCGAAGGACCGCATCGCGTGACGCGGTCTGCCCTGTCCGTTCCGTCCGTCCGACCTTTCCCCGTCCGTCCGACTCTCTTCGGTCCGTCCGACTCTCCCCCGTCCGTCCGTCCGTTCCTCCCTCCCCATCCGTCCGGCCCTCACGTCCCTGGAGTTGAGCCATGGCCCTCGACGTCGCCGCGATCCGCGCGCACGTGCCCGCCCTGAAGTCCGGTACCGCGCGGTTCGACGCGCCGGGCGGTACGCAGACCCCGCAGCCGGTGATCGACGCGATCGCGTCGGCGCTGACCACCCCGCTCGCCAACCGGGGACGGAACACCGAGGGCGAGCGCAACGCGGACCGGATCGTCTCCGGGGCCCGGTCCGCCCTGGCCGACCTCCTCGGCACCACTCCGGGGACGGTGGTCTTCGGGCGCAGCGCCACCCAGCTCGTCTACGACCTGTCCAGGACGCTGGCCAAGGACTGGGGCCCGGGCGACGAGGTGGTGGTCACCCGGCTCGACCACGACTCGAACATCCGGCCGTGGGTGCAGGCCGCGGAGTCGGCGGGGGCGACCGTGCGGTGGGCGGACTTCGATCCGGCCACGGGCGAGCTGCGGCCCGAGCACGTCGAGGCGGTGCTGAGCCCGCGTACCAGGCTGGTCGCGGTCACCGCCGCGTCCAACCTGATCGGGACGATGCCCGACCTGCCGGCGCTCGCCGCCGTCGTCCACGCGGCCGGGGCGCTCTTCCACGTCGACGCGGTGCACTACGCCTCGCACGCGGTGGTGGACCTGGCGGCGATCGGCGCGGACACGCTGGTCTGCTCGCCGTACAAGTTCTTCGGGCCGCATCTGGGCGTGCTGACCGGCCGGGCGGAGCTGCTGGAGTCGCTTCGCCCGGACAAGCTGCTGCCGTCCGCCGACACCGTGCCCGAGCGGTTCGAACTGGGCACCCTGCCCTACGAGCTGATGGCCGGCGCGGGGGCGGCGGTGGACTTCCTGGCGGGGCTGGACCCCCGGGCCCGGGGCTCCCGCCGGGACCGGCTGGTCGCCTCCTTCGCTGCGCTGGAGGCCCACGAGGACGCGCTGCGCGAGCGGATCGAGCGGGGCCTGTCCGACCTCGGCGGGATCACCGTGTACTCGCGGGCCGCACGGCGCACGCCGACCCTGCTGTTCACCGTGGCGGGCCTGCGGCCGGCCGACGTCTACCGGGAGCTGGCCGAGCGGGGGGTCGACGCGCCGGCCGGCTCCTTCTACGCCGTGGAGGCCTCGCGTCGGCTGGGGCTCGGCGACGAGGGCGGCGTACGGGTCGGGCTCGCGCCGTACAGCAGCGCGGACGACGTGGACCGGCTGCTGACGGCGCTGGACTCCCTCCCCCGCTGACGCACGGAGGAGTGGAGTGCGGAGCGTCAGGTCCCGGTGAGCCGCCGCGGACGGCGGGTCACCGGGGCGAACGCTCCACCGCGTGCCTCATCCCAGGGGGAGGGTCACCTCTCCCGCGCCCTGCGCGCTCGCACCGCCCGCGACGCGCACGGTGAACGGACGGTCACTGCCGCTCGCGGTGACCCGCAGGGCGTCCCCGTCCCGCCGCACACGGAACGTCGCGGCGGGTGTGCCCAGCAGGTCGGGCACGGTGACCTCGGCCGCGTAGGCGGGTCCGGCGGGCGGGTGGACGAGCAGGGTCGGGGCGTCCAGCCAGAAGTCGGAGGCCAAGCGGTCTTAGGAAGACAATTCACGTAAGCAACTCCTTGGCTCACAGAACGACATGGCTACGATCCGACTTCGTAACCGTGCCGCTCGGTGCGCCAGGCCGGGCCGGTGACGCGCTCGCCGGTCAGGAGGTGGGTCCAGGTGCCCTCGGGGAGGTACACCTCCACCTCGCCGTCCTCGGTGAAGACCGGGGCGACCAGGAGGTCGGAGCCGAGCATGTACTGGCGGTCCAGCGGGCGGCAGCCCGGGTCGTGGGGGTACTCCAGGACCATCGGCCGCATCATCGGCACGCCGGTGCGGTGGGCCTCGGCGGCGACGCCGTACAGGTAGGGCATCAGGCGGTGCTTGAGGAGGGTGAAGCTGCGGGCGACGTCGACCGCCTCCTCGCCGAACTCCCACGGCACCCGGTACGACGAGGAGCCGTGCAGGCGGCTGTGCGAGGAGAGCAGGCCGAAGGCCAGCCAGCGCTTGAAGACCGCGGGGTCGGGCGTGCCCTCGAAGCCGCCGATGTCGTGGCTCCAGAAGCCGAAGCCGCTCAGGGACAGGGACAGACCACCGCGCAGCGACTCGGCCATCGCCTCGAAGGACGACCAGCAGTCGCCGCCCCAGTGGACGGGGTACTGCTGGCCGCCCGCGGTCGCGGAGCGGGCGAAGAGGACGGCCTCGCCCTGCCCACGCTCCTTCTCCAGGAGTTCGAAGACGGTCCGGTTGAAGAGGTGCGTGTAGTAGTTGTGCATGCGCTCCGGGTCGGAGCCGTCGTGCCAGACGACGTCGGTGGGGACGCGCTCGCCGAAGTCGGTCTTGAAGCAGTCCACTCCCTGGTCGAGCAGCGGCTTGAGCTTTCCGGCGTACCAGTCGCGGGCGGCGGGGCTGGTGAAGTCGACCAGGCCCATGCCGGCCTGCCACAGGTCCCACTGCCAGATGTCGCCGTCCGTCCGGCGCACCAGGTGTCCGAGGGCGGCGGCCTCGTCGAAGAGGGGGGACTTCTGGGCGATGTAGGGGTTGATCCAGGCGCTGATCCTCAGCCCCTTGGCCTTGAGCCGGGCGAGCATGCCGTCCGGGTCGGGGAAGACGTCCGGGTCCCACTGGAAGTCGCACCACTGGTACTCGCGCATCCAGAAGCAGTCGAAGTGGAAGACGGAGAGCGGGATGCCCCGTTCGGCCATGCCGTCGACGAACGACGTCACCGTCGCCTCGTCGTAGGAGGTGGTGAAGGACGTGGTGAGCCACAGACCGAAGGACCAGGCGGGCGGCAGGGCGGGGCGGCCGGTGAGGGCGGTGTAGCGGGTGAGGACGTCCTTGGGGGTGGGGCCGGCGACGACGTAGTACTCCAGCGTCTGGTCCTCGACGCTGAACTGCACCTGGCCGACGGACTCGGAGCCGACCTCGAAGGAGACCGAGCCGGGGTGGTTGACGAAGACGCCGTAGCCGCGTGAGGAGAGGTAGAACGGGATGTTCTTGTAGGCCTGCTCGCTGCTGGTGCCGCCGTCGGCCTGCCACATGTCGACGACCTGGCCGTTCTTGACGAACGGGGTGAAGCGCTCGCCGAGGCCGTAGATCTGCTCGCCGACGCCGAGCGCGAGCCGGCTCAGCATGTGGTGCGCGCCGTCGTCCGTGGTCGCGAACGCGGTGCTCTTGGCGCCCGCGTGGGTGAGCTCGCGACCGTCCGCGTCGTGGAAGCTGAGGCCCCAGGGGCCCTCGCGGTCCAGGCGGAGGGTCAGCGGGCCGCTGGTCAGCTCGGTGACCGTGCCGTCCTGGCGCACGGTGCCGGCGCCGTCCGCCGCGCCCGCCAGGGCGAAGTCGGGGCCCGGTCGGCGTTTGCCGGCGTGGTGGGTGACGCGGACGCCGATGACGCCCTCGGCGGGAGAGAAGCACTCGACCGTGAGGAGCGGCGCGTTGAGCGTGTCCCCCCTCCGCGTCACCTTCTTCACGGCGGCATACGTGGTGAAGCGCTTCGATTCGGGGCGCACATCGCGTACCTCGGTGGCGTACGAGAGATGCACGCCGTCACGGATGAGCCAGAAGCCGTCGGTGAACTTCATGATCTTCCTTGGGTGCGGCGGGAGCTGTCGGATGGGAGCACGGGGGCCGTCTCACAGCGTTTTGATCGTACACAAAACAAATCCGTACGCGGAGGCCTTCGCGAAGTCTTCACCGCGCTGAACAGGCGTGATTACCCATCAGAACAGCCCACTCACCCCACGGAGTAACGAGACCGGGGCCACTTTCCTCTAGCGCGACAGCACGTTCGTGACGTATTAGTCATCACATCAAACAAAACGGTCCGGCAAGGAAGCCGGACGGTACGACAGCAAGGGCCCCGCACCATGTCGAAGCGCTTCACCTCGCTCGCCTTGACAGCACACCCTCCGGCTGCCACGCACCGCGGGCGAGGACGCTCACGCCGAGCCGTCGCCCCGTTCGCCGCCGTCTCCGTCCTGGTCGCCGGCGCGGCGCTCACGGGCTGTGGGCAGCAGCGCGACGCCGACGTGTACACCGTGATGAACTCCTCGACCGACGAGTCCTACCACCGCTGGGACGCGGAGGCGATGGCCCGCTGCGGCAAGCAGCTGGGCATCACCATCGAGCAGCAGAGCGTCCCGGCGTCGCAGGTGATGACGAAGGCACTGCGGATGGCGTCGTCCAAGTCGCTGCCCGACATCGTGCAGTTCGACGCGTCCGAGATGCCGACGTTCGCCGACGCGGGCGGGCTGACCGACCTCGAATCCCTCGGGCTGAGCACCATCGGCATCCCCGAGGGCATCGTCGACTTCGGCTCCTACGAGGGGACGTACTACGGCGCGGCCCGGTCGGTGAACACGCTCGCGCTCTTCTACAACAAGGACGTCCTCGACAAGGCGGGCCTCGACGTGCCCGCCACGTGGGAGGAACTGCGGGAGAGCGCCGAGAAGCTCACGCGGGGCAACCAGTACGGACTGGCGCTCAGCGCGGGCGGCGCGGAGGACGGCGTCTTCCAGTTCACGCCGTTCATGTGGTCCAACGGCGGTGACGAGACGGACCTGGACAGCCCGCAGGTCGTCGAGGCCCTCGACTACTGGAAGGGCCTGCTGAAGGACGGCTCGCTCTCGAAGTCCACGGTCAACTGGACGCAGGCGGACGTCAACGACCAGTTCATGGCCGGCAACGCGGCCATGATGATCAACGGGCCGTGGCAGGTGGAGACCCTCAACAGCGACAAGTCGCTGAACTGGGGCATCGCGCCCATCCCCGTGCCCGAGGCCGGCGACGACTCGGTGGGGCCGCTCGGCGGCGCCGTACTCACCGTGCCCAACACCGGTGACGAGGCGCGGGAGAAGACCGCAGGCAAGATCGTCGCCTGTCTGGCGAGCGAGAAGGAACAGCTGACCTACGCGCTCAACAGCTGGATGGTCCCGGCCAACGCCGAGGCCGCCGCCGTCTGGCGCGAACAGGTGCCCGAGCTGGACTCCCTCGCCGACCAGGTGGCCGTCGCGCGGTCCCGGACGGCGAAGCTCGGCGCCGGCTGGTCGAGCGTGTCACTCGCCCTGCAGAGCGCCTTCCAGTCCGCTCTGACCGGCCAGTCCAGTGAGACCGCCCTGAAGCGCGCCCAGCAGCGGGCCACGAGCGGGAACTGAGGAAACGCGCCCATGACCACGTCCACCGTCACCACCCAGACGCCCGCCAAGGCGTCCAAGACGGCCGCCGCGCCGGACCCGGACCGGCTCAGGCGCCGGCGCCGGCTCGCCCAGTGGGGGTTCGTCGCCCCCGCCGTCGTCTTCATGCTGCTGTTCTTCGGCTACCCGCTCGTCCGCAACGTCGTGATGAGCTTCCAGCACTACACACCGAAGACCTTCTTCACCGGTGAGGCGCCCTTCAACGGCGCCGACAACTGGTCCAACGTGTTCCAGGACGCCCTGTTCGGCAAGGCGCTGTGGCACACCCTCGTCTTCACCGCGGGCTCGCTCGTCGGGCAGTTCTGCATCGGCATGGCGCTCGCGGTGTTCTTCAGCCGCCGGTTCCCGCTGAACGGGGTGCTCCGTTCGCTGATCCTGCTGCCCTGGCTGGTGCCCATGGTGGTGTCCGGCATCGTCTGGCGGCGCATCCTCGACCAGGACACGGGCGTGCTGAACTCGTTCCTGGAAACCGTCGGGATCGGCGGCAGCACGCCATGGCTGACCAGCCCGGAGATGGCCCTGGTGTCGGTCATCCTGGTCAACATCTGGATCGGCATCCCGTTCAACATGGTCATCCTCTACGGCGGTCTCCAGGAGATCCCGAAGGAACTGCACGAGGCCGCCGCCCTGGACGGCGCCTCGGCGTGGCGGACCTTCCGCTCCGTCACCCTGCCGATGCTCAAGCCCGTCATCACCGTCGTGCTCGTGCTCGGCTTCATGTCGACGGTCAAGATCCTCGACCTGATCCTCGCCCTCACCGACGGCGGGCCGGCCGACGCCACCCAGACGCTCGGCACACTCACGTACCAGAACTCTTTCGTGCAGCTGGACTTCGGCGCGGGTGCCGTCGTCGGCAACGTACTCATCCTGATCTCCGCCGTGTTCGCGGTGTTCTACCTGCGGGCCAACCGCACCGAGGGGAAGTGACGTCCATGGCCTCCCACACGCCCACAGCCTCCCGGCGCCGCTGGGGTTCCACCGTCGCCGGCGTACTCGTCCTCGGCGTGATGCTGTTCCCGCTGTACTGGATGCTCAACACCGCGCTCCAGCCCGAGTCCGGGCTGCTCCAGGTCGACCCGGTGCCGGGCAGCCTGGACCTGTCCGGGTTCTCCAAGGCCATCAGCGACCAGGGCGGCAACCTGCTGACCTCGCTGGCGGTCTCGCTCGGCGCGGTCGCCATCTGCCTGGCGGTCTCGGCGCCGGCGGCGTACGGCCTGGCGCGGTTCGGGCTGCGCGGCTCGCGCACCATCGTGTTCGGCACGCTGATCACGCAGATGGTGCCGGGCATCGTCATCGCCAACGCGCTCTACAACTCGTACGTCGACCTGGGCCTGGTCAACTCCTACTTCGGCCTGATGCTGGCGGACGCCTCGCTGGGCATCCCGTTCTCCATCGTGCTGATGCGCGCCTTCATGGTGTCGATCCCGGGCGAGGTGATCGAGGCCGCGCAGATCGACGGTGCCGGGCCGGTGCGGACGTTCGTGCGGGTCGTGCTGCCGATGAGCCGCAACTCGCTGATCACGTCCGGGCTGTTCGCGTTCCTGTTCTCGTGGAGCGACTTCATGTTCGCGCTCACCCTGAACACGACGGACGACGTCAAGCCCATCACGCTGGGTATCTACCAGTACATCGGCGCGCACGTCGGCGACTGGGGCTCGGTGATGGCCGCCTCCGTGCTCTCCGCGATACCGGCGGCGATCCTGCTCGTCCTCGCCCAGAAGTACATCGCCGCCGGCATCACCGGTGGTTCCGTCAAGTGACCCCCGGGTGCACCCCGGTGTGCACCCTCGTACACATGGAGATGAGCTGCACAGCATGAGTGACTTCCCCAGTTTTCCGCCCGGTTTCGTGCTCGGCGCCGCGACCGCCTCGTACCAGATCGAGGGCGCGGCACGGGAGGACGGACGCGGTCCGTCGATCTGGGACACGTACAGCCACACCCCCGGTCTGGTGGTGAACGGGGACACCGGTGACGTGGCCTGCGACCACTACCACCGCTACCCCGAGGACGTGGCGCTGCTGCGCGACCTGGGTGTGGACTCGTACCGCTTCTCGATCGCCTGGCCGCGCATCGTGCCCCAGGGGTCGGGCGCGGTGAACCAGAAGGGCCTGGACTTCTACTCCCGCCTGGTCGACGAGCTGCTCGCGGCGGGCATCGAGCCGGCCGCCACCCTCTACCACTGGGACCTTCCGCAGGCCCTGGAGGACCGGGGCGGCTGGCGGGTGCGGGAGACGGCGGAGCGGTTCGCCGAGTACACGGCCGTGGTCGCCGAGCACCTGGGCGACCGGGTGCCGCGCTGGATCACGCTCAACGAGCCGTGGTGCAGCTCCTTCCTGGGCTACTCCATCGGAAGGCACGCGCCCGGCGCCAAGGAGGGCCGGGGCGCCGTGGCCGCCGCCCACCACCTGCTGGTCGGCCACGGTCTGGCGGTGCGCGCCCTGCGGGCGGCCGGGGTGCGCGAGGTGGGCATCACGCTCAACCTCGACCGCAACCTGCCGGCCACCGACTCCCCCGCCGACCTGGCTGCCGTGGTCCGCGCGGACACCCAGCACAACCTGGTGTGGACCGAGCCGATCCTCGCGGGCCGCTACCCGGCCACCGAGGAGGAGACCTGGGGCGAGCTGATCACAGGGGAGGACTTCCGGCGGGACGGCGACCTGGAGCTGATCTCCCAGCCGCTGGACTTCCTCGGCGTCAACTACTACCGGCCGATCGTGGTCGCCGACGCCCCGCACCGCGAGAGCGACCCGGCGCTGCGGGTGGCCACGGACAACCGCTACGAGGAGGTCCGGCACCCGGGCGTCCGGCACACCGCGATGAACTGGCCGGTCGTCCCGGACAGCTTCACCGACCTGCTCGTCCAGCTCAAGAAGCAGTACGGTGACGCGCTGCCGCCGATCCACATCACGGAGAACGGCTCGGCGGAGGACGACGCGCCGGCCGCCGACGGCGCGGTGCACGACGCCGACCGCGTCGCCTACCTGCGCGATCACCTCACCGCGCTGCGGGCGGCGATGGACGCGGGAGTGGACGTACGCGGGTACTACGTGTGGTCGCTGCTGGACAACTTCGAGTGGGCGTACGGCTACGACAAGCGCTTCGGCATCGTCCGGGTCGACTACGACACGCAGGAGCGCACGCCGAAGGACAGCTACCGCTGGTACCGGGAGATGATCGCCGCCAACCGGGGCTGACCTGGAACGCGGGGGCAGGAGGCAGGGAGCCGGAGCGCGGCTGACCGGTACGACGGCCGGAGCGCGACTGCCCCCTGAACGCGGGGGCCCTGGCCGGGCGGCCCCCGCGTTCAGCCCTGCTCCCGCTCCGCGCACGCCGCCGGGTCGGCCAGCACCTCACGGACGATCACCCCGGCCGCACCCCGGGCCGCGTCCCCGAGAGACGAGGAGGCCCGCAGCCGCTTCCCGTCCTCGCTCCACAGCCCGGAGACCACGCGCAGGGCGAGCTCCCGGTCCACGGCAGGGGCCAGCCAGTCCATCAGCTCGCGGTAGACCCCGCCGAGCATCACCGCGTCGGGGTCGAAGAGGTTCACCGCGCCCGACAGGACGACGCCCAACCGCTGTCCGGCGCGCTCGATCGCCGACAGCGCGACCGGGTCGCCCCGCCGGGCGCGGCGTTCCAGTTCGGCGACGCCCTGCACGCCCGCGTCCGCGTCGATGCCCGCGGCCGTCAGCAGCGCGGCCTGTCCGGCGTACTGCTCCAGGCAACCGCGGGCCCCGCACCGGCACAGCGGTCCGTCCGGGTCGACGACCATGTGCCCGATCTCCCCGGCGAAACCGTGCGCGCCGCGCAGCAGTTCACCCCCGAGCACCAGGGCGCCGCCGATGCCGATCTCGCCGGTCAGGTACAGGAAGCTGCGCACGCCCTCGGTGCCCGCGCCGAACCACAGCTCGGCGAGGGCGGCGGCGTTGGCCTCGTTGTCGGAGCTGACCGGCAGAGGGCGGTGGGCGGGGCGCAGGGCGAGGAGCGCCTGGGCGAACAGGCCTTCGACCGCGACGCGCTGCCAGCCCAGGTTGGGGGCCTGGCGCACGGTGCCGCCGGTCACCAGGCCCGGCAGCGCGACATGGACTCCGGCCGGCACGAGGTCCTGTTCCGCCGCCGAGCCGATGGCGCGCGCCGCCAGCCGGGCCGCGCGTGCCAGTACCTCGGAGGGCTGTACCCCGCGGTTGTCGAAGTGCTCCACGAGCCGGACCCGGTCGGTGCCGGCGAGGTCGACGACGCACACGGTGACGTAGTCGATGTTGATCTCGACACCCAGGCCGGCCGGGCCCGACCGGGCCACCTTCAGGACGGTGCCGGGCCGGCCCGCCTGACCGCTGCTGGTCTTGCCCCACTCGGAGACGAAGCCGTGCTCCAGCAACTGCTCGACCAGGGACGACACCGCCGCCCGGGTCAGTCCGACATGCGTGGCGATACCGGCCCGGGTCGCCTCCCCCGCGTCGTGCACGGCTCTCAGGACCAGGCTGAGGTTGTGCCGTCTGACCGTGGCCTTGTCGGCCTTCGGCTCCAGGGGGGATGAGGGTGTTCTTCATGGTGGTGTCGAGCGTATGCGACGCCGAGGACCCCGCCCCGTGGCCCCGTGCCCGGCCGGACTCCCTTGCTCCTCCCCCGCCTCCGCCTCTAGCCTGATTTTGTGCCGCAAATAAACAAAACCCGATCGCACAACGCCGTGCCGGGCCCCAGCGACAACCTCATCCGCCTCCGCGTCGCCCTGACCGCCTTCTTCGCCCTCGACGGCTTCGTCTTCGCCGGCTGGGTCGTACGGATCCCCGCCATCAAGGAACAGACCGACTCCTCGGCCAGTGACCTGGGGCTGGCGCTGCTCGGTGTCTCGGCGGGTGCCGTCGTCACCATGACACTCACCGGACGGCTGGTCCGCCGCTACGGCAGCCACCCCGTCACCGTCGCCTGCGCGGTCCTGCTCTGCCTCAGCATCGCCCTGCCCCCGCTCACCCACTCCGCGCTCGCCCTCGGCGCCGTACTCCTGGTGTTCGGCAGCGCGTACGGCGGGATCAACGTCGCCTTCAACAGCGCCGCCGTCGACCTGGTGGCCGTCCTGCGGCGCCCGATCATGCCCAGCTTCCATGCGGCGTTCAGTCTCGGCGGCATGGTCGGCGCCGGGCTCGGCGGGCTCGTCGCCGGTTCGCTGTCACCGATACGACACCTGCTCGGTCTCACCGTGATCGGCCTGCTCGTCACCCTGGTCGCGGGACGCGCCCTGTTGCGCTGCGAACCCGCCGTGCCGCCGGACCGCACACCCGAGGACGAGAGCGCGCCGCGCCGCCTCGACCGCCGTACCCGCCGCCTCGTCATCACCTTCGGCCTGATCGCCCTGTGCACGGCGTACGGCGAGGGGGCCATGGCCGACTGGGGCGCCCTGCACCTGGAGCAGGACCTCGACGCCTCGCCGGGCCTGGCGGCGGCGGGCTACTCCTGCTTCGCGCTCGCCATGACCGTCGGCCGGCTGACCGGCACGACGCTGCTGGAGCGCCTCGGCCGGACGACCACGGTGGTGGCCGGCGGCACGACCGCCGTGGCCGGCATGCTGCTCGGCTCACTCGCCCCGTCCGTGTGGATGGCGCTGTTCGGCTTCGCGATCACCGGGCTCGGGCTCGCCAACATCTTCCCGGTCGCGATCGAGCGGGCCGGGGCACTGGGCGGCCCCAGCGGCGTCGCGACCGCGTCCACCCTGGGCTACGGTGGCATGCTGCTCGGGCCGCCCGCGATCGGGTTCATGGCCGACTGGTTCTCCCTGCCGGCCGCGCTCACCACGGTGGCGGCGCTCGCGGCGGTCGCGGTGCTCGTCGCGGTGACGACCCGGCGCGCGGCGGCGACGGGCTGAACCTCCAGGCCCCCTCTCCGGAGGATCGGGCTGATCACTGCGCGGCGGATCACGCCGAGCACTGCCCGGGGGACCACGCTGGAACGCCCTCGCAGCCGCGCTGTGTCCTGCCTATGCGACCTTGGCCAGACGGTCGAGACGATCACGGTGCGCGGTGGGAATGTCAAGACGTCCCGCAGTGAGGTTCTCCTCCAGGTGATCGGTCCGGCTGGTGCCGGGGATCGGGAGGATGACAGGTGAGTGGCCGAGGAGCCAGGCGAGCGCGACCTGCGTGGGGCCGGCGTCGAGCTCGGCCGCCACGGAAGCGATCTCGGCCTCTGCCCCCGCCTCGCCCCAGGCGACCGGGCGCCAGGGCAGGAACGCGATCCCCGCCGCTTCGCAGGCCGCGAGTACGGGCTCGTGCTCGCGGTCGAGCAAGTTGTACCGGTTCTGCACGCTGGCGACATCGACGATCGTTCGCGCCTGATCGAGTTGGTCGACGGTGACCTCGGACAGCCCGATCCGACCGATCTTGCCCTCTGCCCGCAGGTCCCGCAGCGTGCCCACCTGGTCGGCGAGCGGCGTGTCCGGGTCGACGCGATGCAGCTGGAGCAACTCGATCCGCTCGACGCGCAGCCGGCGCAGGGCCTGCTCGACCTGATCGCGCAGCACGGCCGGCCGGCCGTCGAGCTTCCATTCTCCCGCAGGACCCGATCGGGCGACGCCGACCTTGGTGGTGATCAGCAGTCCGTCCGCGTAAGGGTGCAGGGCCTCGGCCAGGAGTTCCTCGTTGGCTCCCCCGCCGTACATGTAGGCGGTGTCGATCAGCGTGACGCCCAACTCGACGGCCCGTCTGGCGACCGAGAGAGCGTTCGCGCGAGGTGGCCCCGGCTCCGTGGCCAGGTGCATGGCACCGAACCCCAACCGTCGTACTTCCAGATCCCCGCCGATACGAAACACGGTCGATGTCACGCGCTGCCCTTTCCCCGTTCAACGAGGCTACGTTAACAGGCCAGTTGACCATGACCGGTTGGCCGCCGCCGGTTCGCGACAAGGCTTGACCCAAGGGAGCGGCAGGTCGTTCGGGGCTGCCCCGGAGCCCGCTCCATCCGGCACACTGCCAGTCATGGAGATCACCATGTTCGTCCAAGTCCTGCGCACCGAGGGGACGTTGCTGGCCACGGCCGCCGAGGCGGCGGGCACCGGCGCCAAGGTGCCGACCTGCCCCGGCTGGCAGGTGCGGGACCTGCTGCGGCACACCGGTATGGTGCACCGCTGGGCAACGGCGTTCGTCTCCGAGGGGCACACCGGCCCGCGGCCCGACGGGGGCCTGCCCGAGCTCGACGGCACCGCGCTGGTGGCCTGGTTCCGGGAGGGGCACGAACAGCTCGTCGACGCACTCGCCGACGCCTCGCCCGACCTGCGCTGCTGGCACTTCCTGCCCGCGCCGTCGCCGTTGGCGTTCTGGGCCCGGCGACAGGCGCACGAGACGACCGTGCACCGGATCGACGCCGAGTCGGCCAGGGGCGGCGACCCCACCGGCATCGGCGTGGACTTCGCGGTGGACGGCATCGACGAGTTGCTGTGCGCCTTCCACGCCCGACCGAAGAGCGCGGTGCGCACCGAGGTGCCCCGGACACTGCGAGTACGGGCGACGGACCCGCCGGGCTCCGTGTGGACCGTACGACTGTCCGCCGAGCCTCCCGTGACCGAACGGGACGACGCCGGGAACGCCGACTGCGAGCTGAACGGACCGGCCGCACAGCTCTACTCGGCGCTGTGGAACCGCGGGCCGCTCCCGGAGGTGACCGGCGACGCCTCGCTCGCCGCGTTGTGGCGGGCGAGGTCGGGCGTCACCTGGAACTGAGCCGGGCCGCGCGGCGACGCCGGTCCGTCAGTCCGTCCGTCCGTCAGTCGGTCGGTCCGTCAGTCGGTCAGTCGGTCAGTCGGTCAGTCGGTCAGTCGGTCAGCATTCGGTGCAGCACCGCCCGCTGCACCGGGAGTACTTGGCCGTATATGACCCGTCCCTTCGGGGTGAGCGCCACCCGCACGCCCCGCCGGTCCTCGGGGCACATGGAGCGCTCGACAAGTCCGTCCTCCTCCAACCTGGCGACCAGCCGCGACAACGCGCTCTGGCTCAGGTGGACCCGCTCGGAGATCTGCTGGACCCGGTATCCGTAGGGGCCTGAATCGTCCTCGTCCAGCGCACCGGCCAGCACGTCGAGAACCTCGAAGTCGCTTCCGCACAGACCGTGCCGGTGCAGCGCGCGGTCGAGTTCACACTGGATGCGGGCGTGCAGGGCCAGGATGCCGCGCCACTGGGTCACGAGCGCCTGTTCGACGTTCTTCGCCGCCATGGGGCGCACCGTAGCAGAGCGGTCGCGGTCGGCGTCCGGCTGCCGAATCGGCGTGGGTCTGGGAAACTGGCCGGCATGAACACCTACGGGGGACGGCGTACGCAGGGCGAGCGGGACGCGATCACGGTCGAGATCGGATACGCGCTGTGCAGCGCGGCGTTCGCGGCGGCCGTGCTGTTCGGGGCCGTGGCGGGACCCGCGCATCTCTTCGCACCGCCGGCCGGTGTGCGGGACGTACTCGTCGGCTCGGGAGCGGTGCTGGCCGTCGTGGTGTTCTTCGTCCGCGTGGCGAGCGTGCTGGTTCGGTTCACACGGGGTGACCAACCGAGCCGACCCGGCCGCGCCAGCCCCGACTCATAGGCCAGGACGAAGCGTTCGGCTTCGGCTCCGGTCCTCGGTGTACTCGGGAACACGGTCTGTACCGCCACCCCGGAAGCCCTCATGCCGAAACTTCCTGCGCAGGTCGGCTCGCCGAACGCCGAGGGGAAGCGGGCGCTCGGGCTGCGGTCCCTGCACGCACGCGTCCTGCGCCAGTACCTGGCACTACTGTCCCCGCCTACGGTTCCGTCCGGGTGAGGGGCGCCTCACCCGCCGAGGGGAGGCTGGGGAAAACCAGGCCCACCGCGTGGGCGAGCCGCTCCGCCGCGTGACGGAAGAACGTCTCCCGGTCGTCCACGACCCGGTTGAACTGTCCGAACACCTCGAACCCGACCAGCCCGAACAACTCGGCCCAGGCCGCCGTGAACGCCGCCACCGTCTCCGGCGGCAGATCGGGGGCGAAGTCCGCGGCCATCCGGTGGGCCTCGGTCCTCAGCTCGGCGGGCAGCGGCGGCTTGGCGAGGCCCGGTCCGCGGTGTGCGTCGCGCAGGATGCTCATGAACACGTGGGCCACCCGGGCGGCGACGGGGACTGTGTCCACGGGCGCGGTGTAGCCGGGCACCGGTGATCCGTAGATCAGTGCGTACTCGTGGGGATGCGCCAGCGCCCAGGCGCGTACCGCCTCGCACACCACGGTCCAGCGGCGGGTGGGTCCGGCGTCGGCCGCCGCGTCGTGGGCCGCCTCCGCGGCCTCGCCGAGCGCGTTGTAGGCGTCGATGATGAGGGCGGTCAGCAGATCGTCGCGGCTGGGGAAGTAGCGGTAGATGGCGGACGACGCCATGCCCAGCTCGCGGGCCACGGCCCGCAGCGAGAGTTTGGCTGCGCCCTCCGCCGCGAGCTGTGCGCGCGCCACGTCCTTGATGGCGCCGGTGACCTCGATCCGGGCGCGGGCTCGGGCGCCCCGTGGGGTGTTGCTCATGTGGTCCAGTGTCTCACGTCGCCAGAGCAGTGCACACAAACGAGAGCAGTGCACGCACACAAGAGCAGCGCACGCGGACACGAGCAACGCACACAAGGAAGGGCGCCGCACGCAAGCGAGAGCACTGCTCTTGATTCCCGTGCCGATGTCAGGCACACTCGAACACGAAGCGAGAGCGGTGCTCACAAAAGCGAGCGGCGCTCGCATTATCGCTCTCACACCTAAGCGACCTGGGGGTCACCGATGTCATCAACGCCGTACTACCGCAAGGGCAGCCCGGTCACCGTCCGGCTCAACGGCGTCATCGGCTGGCTGGCCCGGCACGGTGTCAGTCTCGCCGGCGCCGCGGAGATGTCCGTCCGCGGCCGCAAGAGCGGGCAGATGCAGCGGATCCCCGTGAACCCCCACGTCCACGGCGACGGCCAGTACCTCGTCTCGGCCCGCGGTCACTCCCAGTGGGTACGCAACATGCGCGCCGCCGGAGGCGGGGAACTGCGCGTCGGACGCAAGGTCCGCGCCTTCACCGCGGTGGAACTCCCCGACGAGCACAAGCTCCCGATCCTGCGGACCTACCTGGAGAAGTGGGGGTGGGAGGTGAACCAGTACTTCCAGGGAGTCACCGCCAAGTCCTCCGACGAGGAGATCATGGCGTCCGCCGCCGACCACCCCGTCTTCCGGATCGAGGTCAGGAGCTGACCTCGTCACCCGTAGTGCCCGCAGCACCTGGACCACTCGGAGCATCCGAAGCACTCGCGCCGCCCGAGCCACCCGAGCCACCCGCAGTACTTGCGGAGTCCCCCGCGACCGCGGTCCGGCGGTCGACAGCCGCCAGCGCCCGCTGTGCCAGCGGGTAGCTGCGGACCAGCTCACCCAGCGAGGTCGAGCCCTGGGTGATGTCCTTGAACGCCTTCCAGGCCGGGCGGAAACCGGTCAGGGCCGCGTGGAAGAGCCCTGGCCGGCGCTCGAACAGCGCCAGCATCCGCTTGCCGACGCTCATCTCGACGCCGAGCCCGGCCTTGATCGCGAAGGCGTAGTTCAGGGCCTGCTTGCGCACGTCCACGGCGTCGTGCGCCTCGGAGAGTCGCACCGCCCACTCCCCCGCGAGCCGTCCGGAGCGCAGGGCGAAGGAGATTCCCTCACGGGTCCACGGCTCCAAAAGCCCCGCCGCGTCTCCGCAGACCAGGACCCGCCCGCGCGACAGCGGCGAGTCGTCGGCACGGCAGCGCGTCAGATGTCCGGAGGAGATACTCGGTTCGAAGCCGGCGAGGCCGAGCCGGGCGACGAAATCCTCCAGGTACCGCTTGGTCGCCGCGCCCTCGCCGCGCGCCGAGATCACCCAGACCGTGAGCGTGTCGCCCTTGGGGAAGACCCAGCCGTAACTGCCGGGCAGCGGCCCCCAGTCGATGAGGACCCGCCCCTTCCAGTCCTCGGCCACCGTCTCCGGCACCGGGATCTCCACCTCCAGACCGAGGTCGACCTGGTCGAGCTTCACCCCGACGTGTGCCCCTATCCGGCTGGCACTGCCGTCCGCGCCGACGACGGACCGCGCCAGCACCGTCTCCCCACCCTGCAGGACGACGGCGACCGTGCGCCGGTCCGGCACCGCAGACCCGTGCTGCTCCACCCGCGTCACCGATACCCCGGTGCGCAGCTCGGCGCCCGCCTTCTGCGCGTGCTCGACGAGCTGTTGGTCGAACTCGGGCCGGTTGATCAGCCCGAACAGCATCTGCCGGGACCGCCGGGTCCGGGTGAACCGCCCGTTGTTCGAGAACGTCACCGCGTGAACACGGTCCCGGAAGGGCAACTCGAAGCCGGGCGGAAGGGAGTCGCGCGAGGGACCGATGATGCCGCCGCCACAGGTTTTGTAGCGGGGCAGCTCCGCCTTCTCCAGCAACAGCACGCGCCGCCCCGCGACCGCCGCCGCATAGGCGGCCGAGGCCCCCGCCGGTCCCGCGCCCACCACGACCACGTCCCAGACCTGACGCGTGTCGTCCGCCGAAGAGTTCTCGCTGCTCACGATGGTCTACTGCTCCCAACAAACCGCATGCCGCACCTGACCCCCGCATCCTACGGCGGGCATCGCCGCAGGCCACTGTGGGAGGATCGGGCCTACCAATCCCAGTACTCCTCGGTACAACGTCGCACCCACAAGGAGCGTGCCCATGTCGTCGAATCCGGTCGCCGAGACCGTCTCCTCCCTGATGCCCAGGGCGAAGGAGGAACTCACCGCGCTGGTGGCCTTCAAGTCGGTGGCGGACTTCGACCAGTTCCCGCGCAGCGAGAGCGTGGGCGCCGCCAACTGGATAGCGGCCGCTCTGCGCGCCGAGGGCTTCCAGGACGTCGACCTGCTCGACACGCCGGACGGCACGCAGTCGGTCTACGGGTACCTGCCCGGACCCGAGGGCGCGAAGACGGTCCTGCTCTACGCCCACTACGACGTGCAGCCGCCGCTGGACGAGGACGGCTGGGCGACCCCGCCGTTCGAACTGACCGAGCGCGACGGGCGCTGGTACGGGCGCGGCGCGGCCGACTGCAAGGGCGGCGTGCTCATGCACCTGCTCGCACTGCGCGCGCTGAAGGCGAACGGTGGCGTGCCGGTGCACGTCAAGGTGATCGCCGAGGGTTCGGAGGAGCAGGGCACGGGCGGCCTGGAGCGGTACGCAGAACAGCACCCCGAGCTGCTGGCCGCCGACACCATCGTCATCGGCGACGCGGGCAACTTCCGGGTCGGGCTGCCGACGGTCACCGCGACGCTGCGTGGCATGACGCTCGTCCGAGTGAAGGTCGACACGCTCGAAGGCAACCTGCACTCCGGTCAGTTCGGCGGCGCGGCGCCCGACGCGCTGGCCGCCCTGATCCGCGTACTGGACTCCCTGCGCGCCGAGGACGGCTCGACGACCGTCGACGGACTCGCGGCGGACGGAGAGTGGGCGGGCCTGGTCTACGACGAGGAGCAGTTCCGCCGGGACGCCCGGGTACTGGACGGCGTCGAACTGATCGGTTCCGGCTCGGTCGCCGACCGGATCTGGGCGCGGCCGGCCGTCACGGTGCTCGGCATCGACTGCCCGCCGGTCGTCGGCGCCACCCCGTCGGTGCAGGCGGGCGCCCGCGCGCTGGTCAGCCTGCGGGTGCCGCCGGGCGTGGACGCCGCCGAGGCCACCAAGCTGCTCCAGGCCCACCTGGAGGCGCGTACGCCGTGGGGTGCGCGGGTCGGCGTCGAGCAGATCGGTCAGGGCCAGGCGTTCCGCGCCGACACCGCCAGCCCGGCGTACCGGGCCATGGCGGACGCGATGGCGGTAGCGTACCCGGGCGAGGAGATGCAGTACGCCGGTCAGGGCGGCTCCATCCCGCTGTGCAACACCCTGGCCGGGCTCTACCCGCGGGCGGAGATCCTGCTGATCGGCCTGAGCGAGCCGGAGGCGCAGATCCACGCCGTGAACGAGAGCGTGTCCCCCGAGGAACTGGAGCGGCTGTCGGTGACGGAGGCCCTGTTCCTGCGCAACTACGCGGCGAGCTGAGCGGTCCCGGTCGGGAACGGGGGTGGCCCGCCTCGGTGACAGCGACCCGGTGACCGCCCGGGCGGCGGAGGCAACGCGGGAATCGGCGCGTACCTACGGGGCGGTCGGCCGACGTCAGCCGACCGGGGTGCCCGCCTCCAGGTACAGTGCCGCACCGCGTTCCCGGGCTCGCAGCGCCCAGCGCAGCCGCTCGTAGCGGACCGGGGGCAGCAGGCCGGCGGCCTCCTCCTCGGTGACGAAGCGCCAGGCGCGCAGCTCGGGGCCGGGCAGCAGGACACGGCCGGCGTCGGCGGAGTCGAGCCGACCGCCGTCGAAGAGCAGACGCAGACCGCCGTAGCCCGGGGGCGTGGGCGGTTCCCAGTCGACGACCAGCAGGGCGGGTACGTCGTCGAGGCGGATCCCGGTCTCCTCGGCGACCTCGCGCATCCCGGCGCGGGCGGGCGCCTCACCGGGTTCGACGATGCCGCCGGGGAACTCCCAGCCGGGCTTGTAGGTGGGGTCGACGAGCAGCACCCGGTCCTGTTCGTCGAAGAGCAGGACACCGGCCGCGACGGTCTCGGCGGTGGGCTCGGGCGTCTGCACGATGTCGCAGGCCGGCGCGGAGCCGGTACCGACGGCCTCGGCTATCCTGACGGCGGCCTCGTACGGGGTGAGCGCACCGGTGTCGACCGGGTGGGCGTCGGCGGCCAGCCAGGAGGCGAGTGCGGCCCGGTACGGCTCGATGTGGTCGTACGACCACTGCCGTACGCGTATCTCTCCGTCGATCAGGTCCTCCGGTATCTCGCGACCCGTTATCCGCTCCCGCAGGATCGTTTCCGCCGGAGCGAGCAGGACGTGCCGGACCGCGATGCGGCGGGCGGCGAGGCCGCCGAAGATCTCGTCGCGGTACTCCTGCCGCAGCAGGGTCATGGGGACGACGAGGGTCCCGCCGAGCTCGGCGAGCATCGCGGCCGCGGTGTCGGTCACGAGGCGGCGCCAGATCGGCAGGTCCTGGAAGTCGCCGACCTCGGCGAGGCGTTTGGGCGGCAGCAGGTGTGCGAGCGTTCCGCCGATGACCTCGGGGTCGAAGAGTGTGCTGTTCGGGATCAGTTCGATCAGTTCCCGTGCGGTGGTGGTCTTCCCCGCACCGAACGCGCCGTTGATCCAGACGACGGTCACAGGTCCCCCTCTTCTGTTGGCCCCCTGAGGCTTGCCCGCTCCACCCTGCCACGGAAACCAGGCGCTGATGAGGGCTTACGGCGGCGGCGCCGGCGCCCCTCGGGGAAGGGGCACCGGCGCCGCGTGGTGCGGGTGGCGCGGGTGATGCGTCGGACGGTGTACGTCAGCCCCGCTGCCCGAGGTCGCCGTCGCCCAGGGGCAGGTTCTCGGTGGCGACCGTGTCCTGGACGGTGCTGACGGTGTCCTCCACGTCGAGGCCGAGCGGGAGTTCACTCGGAGCGGCGTGGGAGGGCGTGACGGCCGCGACGACGAAACCGGTGGCCAGGGACGCGAGGGCGAGCATGCTGCGCTTCTTCATGGCTGGTCCAACTGCGTCGGCCGGGTGGCGGTCACGGCCGGCCACTGATGTGGCACCTCCGGGCAGCGAAACACCACCATCCTGCTGAGCCGGCCGCCAGGGCGCCGCGGCCGCCGGGAGTGCCCCGCGTACGCTCAGACCCCCGCCGGAGCCGCCCCCGCCGTCCTCGTCAGCGCCGCCGCGGCCGCTCCCACCAACCCCGCGTCGGTACCCATCTGAGCGGGGACGACCTCCAGGCGCCGCACGAAGGACAGGGTCGCGTACGCGGTCAGGGCCTTGCGGAGCGGGTCGAAAAGCACGTCGCCCGCCTTGGCGACGCCCCCGCCGACCACGGCGATGTCGATCTCGACGAGGGTCGCGGTGGCGGCGATACCGGCGGCCAGCGCCTGCGCGGCCCGCTCGAACGACGCCACGGCGACGGGATCGCCCAGCCGGGCGGCGGCGGCGACCGCCGCGGCCGAGGTGTCCTCGTCGGGGTCGGGACGCCATCCGGCGTCGAGGGCGCGCCGCGCGATGTTGGGACCGCTCGCTATGCGCTCCACGCAGCCGCGCGCGCCGCACGGGCACGGATCGCCGTCCAGGTCCACGCTGATGTGGCCGATGTGACCGGCGTTGCCGGTCGGTCCGGGGTGCAGCCGGCCACCCAGGACCAGACCACCGCCGACGCCCGTCGAGACGACCATGCACAGCGCGTTGTCGTGCCCGCGGGCCGCGCCCTGCCAGTGTTCGGCCGCCGTGATGGCCACACCGTCGCCGATCAGCTCGACGGGCAGGTCACCGGCGGCTTCCCGGACCCGCCGGACGAGCGGGTAGTCGCGCCAGCCGGGCACGTTCACCGGGCTGACCGTGCCGGCGGAGGCGTCCACCGGGCCGGCACTGCCGATGCCGACGGCCGTGGCCCGTCCCCACAGCGGCGACGTGGTCAGCTCCGTGAGCACGGCTTCGACGGCCCGCATCACGGTGTCACCGTCCTTCTGGGCGGGCGTCGCGCGCTGGGCACGCGCCTGGATACGGCCGTGGCCGTCCACCAGCGCGCCGGCGATCTTGGTGCCGCCGATGTCCAGCGCTGCCACGAGGTCGGTGTGCATCAGAGTCGGATCTCCCCGTCGGACCGAATGAAGAATGACGAACACAAGAACACGCAGCGAACCGGTCCCGCGGTGGGGACGAGGACCGGAGAGTGCGACGAACAGTGTCCCCCGCATCTGACAACGTTGTCCAGGCTCTATGCTCGACGCCACATCCTCATACAAACCCATGACCGACACATCCCCGTGGACAACAGGAGCCGACGCAATCCCGTGGACGACAGGACAGGACACCGCATCGTGCCCGACACGACCCGCCGCGCAGCCCACCTTCCCGGGAACCGATACGGCAACCGCCCGACCATGAAGGACGTGGCCGCCCGGGCGGGGGTCGGCCTCAAGACCGTCTCGCGGGTGGTCAACGGGGAGCCGGGCGTCACCCCCGAGACCGAACGCCGCGTCCAGGAGGCCATCGACGCGCTCGGCTTCCGCCGCAACGACAGCGCGCGGGTACTCCGCAAGGGCCGTACCGCCAGCATCGGCCTGGTCCTGGAGGACCTCGCCGACCCCTTCTACGGGCCGCTCAGCCGCGCCGTGGAGGAGGTGGCCCGCGCCCACGGCGCCCTGCTGATCAACGGGTCCAGCGCGGAGGACCCGGACCGCGAGCAGGAACTGGTGCTGGCGCTGTGCGCGCGACGCGTGGACGGGCTGGTGGTGATCCCCGCCGGGGACGACCACCGGTATCTGGAGCCGGAGCTGAAGGCCGGCGTCGCCACGGTGTTCGTGGACCGTCCGGCGGGTCGGATCGACGCGGACGTGGTGGTGTCCGACAACTTCGGCGGTGCCCGCGACGGCGTGGCCCACCTCATCGCGCACGGGCACCGCAGGATCGGCTTCATCGGTGACATGCCCCGCATCCACACAGCCGCCGAGCGGCTGCGCGGCTACCGGGCCGCCATGGAGGACGCGGGCATACCCGCGAAGGACTCCTGGATGTCCCTGGGCGTCACCGACCCCGTGCGGGTACGCCGGGCCGCCGAGGAGATGCTCGCCGACCCGAACCCGGTCACCGCGATCTTCACCGGCAACAACCGGGTGACGGTCACCGTGATCCGCGTCCTCGCCGAGCAGACCCGCGGCGTCGCCCTCGTCGGCTTCGACGACATCGAGCTGGCCGACCTGCTCCAGCCGGGCGTCACCGTGGTCGCTCAGGACGCCGCGGCCCTCGGCCGGACCGCCGCCGAGCGGCTCTTCCGCCAGCTGGACGGCACACTGCTCGCGCCCGACCGCATCGAACTGCCGACCAGGCTGGTCACCCGGGGCTCGGGCGAGCTCCCACCGTCACAGTGAGCGGCCCATGACGGACGGCCGGGGGTCCCCGCGGGGGGTACGCGACTGCTCGCCGGGGATGACGGCGTCCGGCCTGGAGCGGTGAGTGCGCTCCAGGCCGGACGGACGAACCACTCCCCGGGATCCGGCCGCCTACTGCGCCGATGCCGTGAGATCACCGCGCCGCGGGGACGAGAAGCCTTCCAGGTCGGCGCGGGTCAGGCCGGTCAGCCGGGCGACCTCGCCGATGTCGAGGGCGCCGCAGTCCAGTCCGCGCAGCAGATGGCCGCTCAGGGCCTTGGCGGTGGCGGGCTCGTCCATGACGTCGCCGCCGGTGCGGTTGGCGTAGCGGGCGAGGCGGGCGGCGGCCTGCTCGAAGCCCTCGCGGTAGAAGGCGAAGACGGCCGCGTACCGGGTCGGGATGTGACCGGGGTGCATGTCCCAGCCCTGGTAGTAGGCGCGGGCCAGCGCACGGCGGGTGAGACCGAAGTGCAGGCGCCAGGCGTCGTGGACCTTCTCGGTGGGGCCGACGGGCAGGACGTTGGTGGAACCGTCCGAGACCCGCACGCCGGTGCCCGCGGCGGCGACCTGCATGACCGCCTTGGCGTGGTCGGCGGCCGGGTGGTCGCTGGCCTGGTGGGCGGCGGAGACGCCGAGGCAGGCGCTGTAGTCGAAGGTGCCGTAGTGCAGGCCGGTGGCGCGGCCCTCGGCGGCCTGGATCATACGGGCGACGGCGGCGGTGCCGTCGGCGGCCAGGATGGACTGGCTGGTCTCGACCTGGATCTCGAAGCCGATGCGGCCGGGCTCCAGGCCGCGGGCCTTCTCGAAGGCCTCCAGGAGCCGCACCATGGCGGTGACCTGTTCGGGGTAGGTCACCTTCGGCAGGGTGAGGACCAGCCCGTCGGGCAGGCCGCCGGCCTCCATCAGACCGCTGAGGAAGACGTCGAGCGTGCGGATGCCCCGGGCGCGCACCGGAGCCTCCATGCACTTCATGCGGATGCCCATGTACGGGGCCGCGGTGCCCTGTTCGTACGCCTCGGCGATCAGCCGGGCCGCGCGGGCGGCGGCCTCGTCCTCCTCGGCGTCCGTGCGGTTGCCGTAGCCGTCCTCGAAGTCGACGCGGAGGTCTTCGATCGGCTCGCGCTCCAGTTTGGCGCGTACGCGGGTGTACACCGGCTCGGCGAGGTCCTCGGTGAGGCCGAGGACGGCGGCGAAGGACGCGGCGTCGGGGGCGTGTTCGTCGAGGGCGGCCAGCGCCCGGTCGCCCCAGGAGCGGATCGTGTCGGCGGCGAAGACGTCGCCGGGGACGTAGACCGTGTGGACGGGCTGGCGGGTGCCCGGGTCTCCGGGGTAGCGGCGCTCCAGCTCCGCGTCGACCGGTGCGAGGGAGGCACTGATCTCCTCGCCGACGGCGCCCGCGAGACTCGTCGCCACCTTCTCCTGCTGACCCATCCCACATCCTCCTGCTTTCCGCTGAACGGAATCAATAATCCGTAGAGCGAAGTTATCTGTCGGTCCCGCGTGGGTCAACACCATCCTGCGCAGACGCCGAGGCCCCCGCGACCAGGAAGGACGGTCGCGGGGGCCTCGGCAGGCGCAACGAGTGGATGTCAGCCCTTGCGGGTCTTGACTTCCTCGGTCAGCTGCGGGACGACGTCGAAGAGGTCGCCGACGACGCCGTAGTCGACCAGCTCGAAGATCGGGGCCTCGGCGTCCTTGTTGACCGCCACGATGGTCTTCGAGGTCTGCATACCGGCGCGGTGCTGGATCGCGCCCGAGATGCCGGAGGCGATGTAGAGCTGCGGCGAGACCGACTTGCCGGTCTGGCCGACCTGGTTGGTGTGCGGGTACCAGCCGGCGTCCACCGCGGCGCGCGAGGCACCGACGGCCGCGCCGAGCGAGTCGGCCAGCGCCTCGATGATCGCGAAGTTCTCCGCGCCGTTGACACCACGGCCGCCGGAGACGACGATCGCGGCCTCGGTCAGCTCCGGGCGGCCGGTCGACTCACGCGGCGTGCGCGCGGTGACCTTGGTGCCGGTCGCCTGGGCGGAGAAGGACACCGACAGGGCCTCGACCACGCCGGCGGCCGGGGCCGGCTCGACGGCGGCCGAGTTGGGCTTGACCGTGATGACCGGGGTGCCCTTGGAGACATGGGACTTGGTGGTGAAGGCGGCGGCGAACACCGACTGGGTGGCCACCGGGCCCTTGTCGCCGGCCTCCAGGTCGACGGCGTCGGTGATGATGCCGGAGCCCAGGCGCAGCGCCAGACGGGCGGCGATCTCCTTGCCCTCCGTGGAGGAGGGGACCAGCACGGCGGCCGGGGAGACGGCCTCGTGGGCGGCCTGGAGGGCGTCCACCTTGGGTACGACCAGGTAGTCGGCGTACTCGGCGGCCTCGTGGGTGAGGACCTTCACCGCGCCGTGCTCGGCGAGCGTGGCGGCGGTGTCCGCGGCGCCACTGCCGAGGGCCACGGCGACCGGGTCGCCGATGCGGCGGGCGAGCGTCAGCAACTCCAGGGTGGGCTTGCGGACGGCACCGTCCACGTGGTCGACGTAGACGAGAACTTCAGCCATGGGACTTCTTCTCTCCTGCTTGCGAGATGTGAGGGGCGGTCGGCGAATCCGGGGCTCAGACGAACCTCTGGCCCGCGAGGGGCTACACGAACTTTCGCTCCGCGAGGAAGGCGGCGAGCTGCTTGCCACCCTCGCCCTCGTCCTTGACGATCGTGCCCGCGGTGCGCGCCGGGCGCTCGGTCGCCGAGTCGACCGTGGTGTAGGCGTTCTCGAGGCCGACCTCGTCCTCGTCGATGTCGAGGTCGGACAGGTCCCAGGCCTGAACCGGCTTCTTCTTGGCCGCCATGATGCCCTTGAAGGACGGGTAGCGCGCCTCGCCCGACTGATCGGTGACCGACACGACGGCCGGCAGCGACGCCTCCAGCTGCTCCGTGGCCGAGTCGCCGTCGCGGCGGCCCTTGACCGTGCCGCCCTCGACGGAGACCTCGGACAGCAGCGTCACCTGCGGCACGCCCAGGCGCTCCGCGAGCAGCGCCGGTACGACGCCCATGGTGCCGTCGGTGGAGGCCATGCCGGAGATGACCAGGTCGTAGCCGGCCTTCTCGATCGCCTTGGCCAGCACCAGGGAGGTGCCGATGGCGTCGGTGCCGTGCAGGTCGTCGTCCTCGACGTGGATCGCCTTGTCCGCGCCCATGGACAGCGCCTTGCGCAGCGCGTCCTTGGCGTCCTCCGGACCCACCGTCAGGACGGTGATCTCCACGTCGTCGCCTGCTTCCGAGATCTGCAGCGCCTGCTCGACCGCGTACTCGTCCAGCTCGGAGAGCAGCCCGTCCACGTCGTCCCGGTCGACGGTCAGGTCATCGGCGAAGTGCCGGTCGCCAGTGGCGTCGGGCACGTACTTCACAGTGACAACGATCCTCAAGCTCACGCCGGCTCTCCTACTGCATCGACATTTCAGTGCTGCCTCTTGCAGGCAGCATAGGCGCCCCAAGCGGCCGATCCCGGTCGGGGCGACCTGCGCTCCGCCCGGAATATTACTCGTCAGTACACCCAGTTCTTTCCCGCTAAGCAAGCGCTTTGAACTGTGACCTTCGCAACGCAGCGTAACCGGAACCCGACGGCTTCGCAGAGAAGTGTCCCGGTGACCGGTCAGTCACGCAGTCCGCTGTAACGCCCCTGGTGGTACAGCAGAGGGCCGCCGACGCCCGCGGAGTCACCGAGGAGCACCTCCGCCAGCACGATGCGATGGTCCCCCGCGGGCACCCGGCCGACCACGCGGCACACGACCCAGGCGAGGACGTCGTCCAGCACGGGCACGCCCTCGGGGCCCTCGCGCCAGGCGGTGGGCGGGCCGAAGCGGTCGGCGCCGCTGCGGGCGAACGTGGCCGCGAGGTCCTGCTGGTGCTCGCCGAGCAGGTGGACGCCGACGTACTCGGCCTCGGACACCGCGGGCCAGCTGGAGGAGTCGGTGCCGATACCGAAGGAGAGCAGCGGCGGCTCGGCGGACACGGAGGTCAGGGACGTGGCCGTGAAACCCACCGGGCCGGCGTCACCGCGCGCGGTGATCACGGAAACCCCCGCCGCGTGCCGCCGGAAGACGGACCGCAGCAGGTCGGAGGTGGCGAGCCGCGGCGCGGCGAGGTCGGGTGTGGCCGTCATTCGGAATGTCCTTCTGCGTTGCGCCTCGGCCCGAGGAGAGGGAGCGGAGGCATACGGGCCGGCTGACGACGGGTGGCACACACAGTCAAATACGTCCTGGGAGGGGGAAGCTGTGGAGAACGCCTCACCGGAGACGTGGCGGTAATCACACCGCCACGCCCAGTGCGGCGATCACGTCCGCCTTGCGTGGCTGCCCCACGGCGCGCCGCACGACGCGGCCGTCGGCGTCGAGGACCAGGACGGTCGGGGTCTTGAGTACGCCGAGTGCGCGGACGAGTTCGAGGCGGGCCTCGGCGTCGATCTCGACATGGGCGACGCCGGGGACCATGCCTGCCACCTCGCCGAGGATCCGCCGAGTGGCCCGGCAGGGAGCGCAGAACGCGCTGGAGAACTGGACGAGCGTGGCGCGGGCGCCGAGTTCGGCGCCGAGGTCGGCCGCCTCGAGCCGCGGGCCGGAGGTGTCGAGTCGCCCACCGTCGCCCTGCCCACTCACCCGCACGCCTCCGTTCTGCCGCCGCCGCGGCACTCATGAGCGCACGTCACCCGTGCGCGCCACCAGCCCGGCCCTGGTCCTGGTCCAGCGCGGACCGGTCCGGTCGTCCACACGTGCAGCGTTCACGGGCCGGCGAAGATTCCCGGCTCACCGTCGTTTTTCGGCCATGAAACGGCGGATGACGTGATGAGGATCTCGCCGCGAGCGGGCACGAAGGCTGGTACACCGGCCGTTCTTGGGGCACGATCTGCGACAAGCCGAAAACCTACGGCTGCGTAACTTTCGACTGGGAGCCCCCTTCCCAGGCCGACAAGGAAGGGTCCGACCCGCCCATGGCAGAACTCGCCTACCGCCCGGCCATCGGTCTCGCCCGCGCCCTGTTCAAGGTGTGGGACCTCAAGATCGACTGCCAGGGTTCGGAGAACATCCCGCGCTCGGGCGGCGCCGTACTGGTGAGCAACCACATCAGCTACCTGGACTTCATCTTCGACGGCCTGGCGGCGCTGCCCCAGAAGCGGCTGGTGCGCTTCATGGCGAAGGAGTCGGTCTTCCGGCATCGGGTCTCCGGTCCGCTGATGCGCAACATGAAGCACATCCCGGTGGACCGCAAGCAGGGCGAGGCGGCGTACGCGCACGCCCTGGACTCGCTGCGGTCCGGCGAGATCGTCGGAGTCTTCCCGGAGGCCACGATCTCCGAGTCGTTCACGCTGAAGAGCTTCAAGTCGGGCGCCGCGCGTCTGGCGCAGGAGGCCGGCGTCCCGCTGATCCCGATGGCCGTGTGGGGCACGCAGCGGCTGTGGACCAAGGGGCACCCGCGCAATTTCAAGCGCAGCCACACCCCGATCACGATCCGGGTCGGCGAGGCCATGGAGGCATCCCGCGAGCAGTACGCGGGTGCCATCACCCGGCGGCTGCGCGAGCGGGTGCAGGAGCTGCTGGAGGCCGCACAGCGCGCCTACCCGGTGCGCCCCAAGGGAGCGGACGACACCTGGTGGATGCCGGCCCATCTCGGCGGCACCGCCCCGACGCAGGAGCAGCTGCGCACGGCCGAGGCCCACTGAGCCGAGCGCGTCACAGGGCGGGCGGCAGCGTCGCCCACAGGTGCGGCCGGTCGATGGCCGCCTTCAGTACGTCCACCACGGCCGGATGCGGCTCGGCGTACAGGTCCGGGTAGTCGGCCTCGCCGGCCGCGGTGTCCGGCGTGAAGGCCAGCAGCTCCCGCCCCAGGGAGAACTGGGCGTTCACGCCGGGCTTGTTGCCGCGCGGGTCCTGCCGGTGCCAGGCACCGTTGAACCGCACGGCGACCAGCCCGTGCACGACGTCGAAGCGCTGGTAGCACAGGGCGGTCGGGATGTCCTCGGCCCGTAGCAGCGCGGTCAGCGCGTGGGCCTTGGCGTAGCAGATGCCGGTGCGCCGCTCCAGGACGTCGGAGGCGCGCCAGGTGACGCGGGGGTCACCCGAGTCCTGTGAGTGCGGGATGGTGTCGCGCACGAACTCGAAAGCCAGTCGCGCATAGGCATACGAGTCCTCCGCCTCCTCGGCGAGCCGCCCGGCCACCTCCCGTACGCGCGGGTGATCATGATCGATGACCTCATCGGCGGCCAGGTAGGCGGACAGGTCAGGGGATTTCTGGATCAGCTCCATACTCGCAGAGCATAGGAAAGCGATCACCCATCGGTCAATGACTTTTCAGGTGATCGCATACCTATGCATAGTCGTGTCGCCGGGGAGACCCAGCCGTCAGCGCGCCATCTCCTCCTTGAGGGCGGCCACGAACGCGTCGACGTCGTCCTCGGCGGTGTCGAAGGCGCACATCCAGCGCACGTCGCCCGCGGCCTCGTCCCAGAAGTAGAAGCGGAACCGCTTCTGCAGACGCTCACTCACCTCGTGCGGCAGCCGGGCGAAGACCGCGTTGGCCTGCACGGGATAGAGGATCTCCACCCCGTGCACGGCGCGCACACCCTCGGCCAGGCGCTGGGCCATTTCGTTGCCGTGCCGGGCGTTGCGCAGCCACAGGTCCTTGGCGAGCAGCGCCTCCAGCTGTACCGACACGAAGCGCATCTTGGAGGCGAGCTGCATCGACAGCTTGCGCAGATGCCTCATGTGGCGCACGGCGTCCTGGTTGAGGACCACGACCGCCTCGCCGAACAGCGCGCCGTTCTTCGTGCCGCCGAGTGAGAGCAGGTCGACGCCGACCGCGTTGGTGAACGTCCGCATGGGCACGTCCAACGACGCGGCGGCATTGGCTATCCGGGAGCCGTCCAGGTGCACCCTCATGCCGTGCGCGTGGGCGTGCTCGCAGATGGCGCGGATCTCGTCCGGCGTGTACAGCGTGCCGAGCTCGGTGCTCTGGGTGATCGAGACGACCTGCGGCATCGCGCGGTGCTCGTCGTCCCAGCCGTACGCCTGCCGGTCGATCAGGTCGGGCGTGAGCTTGCCGTCGGGGGTGGGGACGGTGAGCAGCTTCAGGCCGCCCATACGCTCGGGGGCACCGCCCTCGTCGACGTTGATGTGCGCGCTCTCGGCGCAGATCACCGCCCCCCAGCGGTCGGTGACCGCCTGGAGCGCGACGACGTTGGCGCCGGTGCCGTTGAAGACCGGGAACGCCTCGGCGCCGGAGCCGAAGTGGCTGCGGATCACGCGCTGGAGGTTCTCGGTGTACTCGTCCCCGCCGTACGCGACCTGGTGCCCGCCGTTGGCCAGGGCCAGGGCGGCGAGCACCTCCGGGTGGGCCCCGGCGTAGTTGTCACTGGCGAAACCGCGGACCTCGGGGTCGTGATGGCGACGCGCATCGGTCTTCGGTGGGTTCACGGCTTCTCGGTCAGCCACAGACGGTTTCCGTTCACTTCCGCGGCGGGCTTCTCCCAGACTCCGGTGACGGCCTCGGCGAGGTCCCGTACGTCCGTGAAGCCCGCGAACTTCGCGTTGGGGCGCTCGGCGCGCATCGCGTCGTGCACCAACGCCTTGACCACCAGGATCGCAGCCGCGGACGTCGGTCCCTGCTCGCCCCCCGCCTTGCGGAAGTAGTCCGCCATGGCCAGCGTCCACGCCTCGGCGGCGGCCTTGGCGGCCGAGTAGGCGGCGTTCCCCGCGGTGGGGCTGCTCGCGCCCGCCGCGCTGATCAGGACGTAGCGGCCGCGGTCGCTGCGCTGCAGCGCCTCGTGGAAGGCGAGGGAGGTGTGCTGGACGGTGCGGATCAGCAGCTTCTCCAGGAGGTCCCAGTCACCGAGGTCGGTCTTGGTGAAGGTCTGGCTGCCGCGCCAGCCGCCGACGAGGTGGACCACGCCGTCGACCCGGCCGAAGTCCTTCTCGATGCGGTCGGCCCACGCACGGGTGGAGTCGAGGTCGAGGAGGTCGACGGTCTCACCGGTGACCGTGGCGCCGCCCTGCGCGTAGCGCGCCGCGTCCACCGCCTCCGCCAGCCGCTCCGGGTCGTTGTCCGAGCCGACGACCGTCGCACCCGCCTCGGCGAGCCGCAACAGCGCGGCCCGTCCGGCGGGTCCGCCCGCTCCGGCGACCGCGATCACCGCGCCGTCGAGCGCCCCGTTCCCCATGGTCCTCGCCTCCTGTGCCTGTGCCTGTGCCTGTGCCTGCTGGGCGTGTTCCCGCGTGCCGCCGCCGTCGCTCACGCGGCGGCCCGCTCGGCGCCGTCCGTCGTGGCCGTGATGCCCCGGGTCGAGGCGATCACACTCTTCAGCTTCTTGGACAGTGCCTCGTAGAACATGCTCAGTGGAAACTCGTCCGGAAGCACGTCGTCGACGAGTTTGCGCGGCGGCAGGGTCAGGTCCAGGGCGTCGGGGCCCTTGGCCCACTTCGAGCCCGGGTGCGGGGCGAGGTACGTAGAGACCAGTTCGTACCCGGCGAACCAGTGCACGATCTTGGGACGGTCGATACCGTCCCGATACAGCGTCTCGATCTCGGTGCACAGCTGGTTGGTGACCTGCGGGGCGCGCTGCCAGTCGATGAAGAGCTTGTTGTCGGTCCAGCGCACGACGTCGTGCTTGTGCAGGTAGGCGAAGAGGAGCTGGCCGCCGAGACCGTCGTAGTTGCGCACGCGTTCGCCGGTGACCGGAAAGCGGAACATGCGGTCGAAAAGGACCGCGTACTGCACGTCACGGGCCTGCGGTACGCCGTCGTCCGCCAGTTTCACGGCTTCCTTGAAGGCGGTGAGGTCGCAGCGCAGCTCCTCCAGGCCGTACATCCAGAACGGCTGGCGCTGCTTGATCATGAACGGGTCGAAGGGCAGGTCGCCGTGGCTGTGGGTCCGGTCGTGGACCATGTCCCACAGGACGAAGGCCTCCTCGCAGCGTTTCTGGTCGTCGACCATCGCGGCGACGTCCTCGGGCAGCTCCAGGCCCAGGATCCCGACAGCGGCCTCGGTGACACGGCGGAAGCGGGCGGCCTCGCGGTCGCAGAAGATGCCGCCCCATGAAAAGCGCTCCGGCGCCTCGCGCACGGCGATGGTCTCCGGGAAGAGGACGGCCGAGTTGGTGTCGTAGCCGGCCGTGAAGTCCTCGAAGGTGATGCCGCAGAAGAGCGGGTTGTCGTAGCGGGTGCGCTCCAGTTCGGCCAGCCAGTCGGGCCAGACCATGCGCAGCACGACCGCTTCGAGGTTGCGGTCGGGGTTGCCGTTCTGCGTGTACATCGGAAAGACGACCAGGTGCTGGAGGCCGTCGGCACGGTCCGCGGCCGGCTGGAAGGCCAGCAGCGAGTCCAGGAAGTCGGGCACCTGGAAACCACCGTCGGCCCAGCGCCCGAGGTCCGTCACCAGGGCCTCGTGGTAGGCGCGGTCGTGCGGGAGGAGCGGGGACAGCTCCTCGACCGCGCCGGCGACACGGCGTACGGCGTCCTCGGCGGCGGCCCGGCCGGGAGCGTCCTCGGCGTCGAAGTCGATCGACCCGTCCTTGGACTGCCATGGCCGGATCCGCTCCACGGCATCCTTGAGCACGGGCCATGCCGGGTGCTCCACCACCCTGCTCACTGGAGGAATATTCTCCTCCATACCCACCTGCACAAGAATTTCCGTCATGTCCCATCCTCCACGGGAGAAGCTCACGTCAGGACACCGTAGGCATAGGTGGTTTCTCCCAGCAAGGGGAGCTTCCGTAAATTATCCTGCCCGACCCTAGGCTTCACCGCATTTTTTCCTGCGGGATGCCGCGCCCCGTATACCAGGCGCGGCAGAGGGGAAACGGTCCCGCAGGGCCGTTAGGCTGCGCCCTGCCATCGCCGCCGTCGACGGAAGCGAGTCGAGCCTTGAACTTCCTCACCATCGGTCACCGCGGAGTGATGGGTGTCGAACCCGAGAACACCCTGCGTTCCTTCGTCGCCGCCGAGCAGGCCGGCCTCGACGTCGTCGAACTGGACCTGCACCTGAGCAAGGACGGCGCGCTGGTCGTCATGCACGACGCGGACGTGGACCGCACCACCGACGGCACGGGCGCGATCTCCGAACAGACCCTCGAGGAGCTGCGCGCGCTGGACGCGGGCCGCGGGGAGCGCGTCCCCGTCTTCGAGGAGGTGCTCGACGCCGTGTCGGTGCCGTTGCAGGCCGAGATCAAGGACGTGACGGCCGCACGGACGCTCGCCGAGGTGATGCGCCGGCGAGACCTGGTGGACCGGGTGGAGGTGATCTCGTTCCACGACGAGGCGGTCGCCGAGATCGCCCGGCTGGTGCCCGGGGTCCGGACCGCCCTGGTCGCGCAGTACTACGGCCCCGAGGTCGTGGACCGTGCCGTCGACGCCGGTGCGGGCACGCTGTGCCTGGACATCAACCGGATCACGCTGGAGATCGTGGAGCGGGCCCGCAAGGCCGGTCTGCGGGTCTTCTGCTGGACGGTGAACACCCAGGACCACCTGCGGCTGGTGCGCGCCCTGGGCCTGGACGGTGCCACCACCGACTACCCGGAGATCAAACGCACCGGCCGCTTCACCGCGTGAAGGTCGAGCGGATCGGCATGGAGGGTCGAGCGGATCGGCATGGAGGACGACGCGAAGGATGACGTGGCGACCGTCGGGCGGCACGTCACACCAGCGGCTTGACCAGCAACTCGAACCGCAGGTCGTCCCGCTGCGGGATGCCGAAACGCTCGTCGCCGTACGGGAAGGGGGTCATCTCCCCCGTACGGCGGTAGCCGCGGCGTTCGTACCAGGCGATGAGGTCCTCGCGTACGGAGATCACCGTCATGTGCATCTCCGTCACGCCCCACGCCTCGCGGGCCTGCCGCTCGGCCTCCGCGATGATCGCCTTGCCCAGGCCCCCTCCCTGGAGCACCGGGCTGACGGCGAACATCCCGAAGTACGCGTGCGCCCCGCGGTGCTCCAACTGGCAGCAGGCCACGATCCCGCCGTCCCGCTCGACCGTCAGCAGGCGGCTTTCCGGTGCCTTGACGACCTCCAGTACGCCCTGCGGGTCCGTACGCCGGCCTTGGAGGATGTCCGCCTCGGTGGTCCACCCGGCCCGGCTGGATTCCCCTCGGTACGCGGACTCTATGAGCGCGACGATCTCGTCCACGTCCGCGTCGGTGGCGTCACGGAAGGTCAGCGGGCTGGCGGCGGTGTCCATGGGAGGCGTCTCCGGTTCGTTCTCGGGCGCGGCGCGGGCACCGATGAGAGTAACGCTGCCAGTAGGCTCGGGGCGCATGGTTCATGTACTCAGCAGCCGGATCCTGCTCCGCCCCACCGACCCCGACCGTTCCCGCGCCTTCTACGGCGAGCGGCTCGGCCTCGCCGTCCACCGGGAGTTCGGCACCGGTCCCGAGCGGGGGACCGTCTACTTCCTCGGCGGTGGCTTCCTGGAGGTCTCCGGCCGCTCCGAGGAGCTTCTCTCCCCCGCGCTGAAGCTGTGGCTCCAGGTGGAGGACGCGGCGGCGGCCCACGACGAGCTGCGTGCGAAGGGCGTCGAGATCGTCCGGCCTCCGGTCCGGGAGCCGTGGGGTCTGGTGGAGATGTGGATCGAGGACCCGGACGGCACGAGAATCGTGCTGGTGGAGGTGCCCGCGGACCATCCGCTGCGCTACCGGCCGGGCATCTGAGCCACCGGGGCGCTACGTGCCGGATGGCCGCGGTCCGGGCCCGGCCTTAGCGTGCTGGAGGGGGACGGACGCTCCCCGGCTCTGCGGAAGGACGCCCCACGCGATGAAGCTCCACGAACCGGTGCCCGGCGGGCCCTGCTGGGCAGAGCTGGGGACCAGCGATCTGGCGGCGGCCAAGCTGTTCTACACCAAGCTGTTCGGCTGGCGCCCCGAGACGGACTCCCGGCAGCAGGCGGGCGGCTACACGATCGCCCGCCTCGGCGACGCGGCGGTCGCCGCCCTGGCGCCGCTGTACCAACAGGCCCAGCCGGTCGCGTGGAACCTGTCGTTCGCCGTGCGTGACGCGGACGCCGCCGTACGGCAGGTGTCGGCGGCCGGCGGGGCGGTGCCGCAGGGGCCCACGGAGGTGTTCGACTCGGGCCGGTTCGTGGTGGCCGCCGATCCGACCGGCGCGGTGTTCCAGCTGTGGCAGGGCCGCTCGTTCCCGGGAGCCGGACTCTTCAACGCCCCCGGCTCACTGGGCTGGGTGGAACTGCTGACCCGGGAGCCCGACCGGGCCGCCGACTTCTACACCACGGTGTTCGGCTGGACCGTCACCGCCTCGGACCGCTATCCGCAGTGGGGGATCGACGGGGCGGACTTCGGCGGCATGGTGACGATGGACGACAAGTTCCCGCACGAGGTGCCCGCGCACTGGCTGCCGTACTTCGCGGTGACGGACGTGGACACCGCCGCGGTCGACACGACCGACGGCGGCGGCAACGTGCTCATGGAGCCCACCTCGCCTCCCGACGGACCACGTATCGCGGTACTGCGGGACCCGCAGGGCGCGATGTTCGGGGTGTACCGGGCCGGCGACGAGCGCTGAGCCGGGGAAAGTCCCGCGGGTACACGCTGCCGCGCGGTACACACCGTGTGGCAGGACCGGCCGGCGCGTGAAACGAGTTGGCCCTCACCACCGCCGCACGGTCCGCAACGTGCTCCGAGCGCCGGATCGTGACGGCCCGACCGCACCAAACTGACGTCGGGACGTCGGGACGTCGGGACGGTCTAACGTCAGACCCGCAGCGCCTCCAGGCGGCCCTCCAGTCGGCCCAGCAGTGCCCCGAGGAGCGCGGCCAGCTCCCCCTGCTCGGTACCGTCCACGCCGGACAGGACGGCGGACTCGTAGGCGAGCTGTTCCGGCAGGATGCCGTCGACGAGGTCGCGACCGGCGTCCGTGAGGCGGACGTGGGCGACCCGGCGGTCGCGGGTGTCGCCACGCCGCTCCACCAGGCCGCGCTCGGTGAGCTGCTTGAGGCGCTTGGTGACGGCGGCGCCGGAGGAGAAGGTCTCGCGGGCCAGGTCGCCGGGGGTCAGCTCGTGCCCGGTGCGGCGCAGCGCGCCGAGCAGGTCGAACTCGGCGCGGCTGAGGCCGGCCCGGCGCAGCGGTGCGTCCTCGGCCTGCTGGAGGAGGGCGGAGCAGCGGTTGATACGGCCGATGATCTCCATCGGGCCGGTATCCAGGTCGGGGTGGACGGCCCGCCACTGCCGCACGACCGCGGCGACGGTGTCACCGCCCGGTCCGCCTCTCGCGTCACCCTCGGTCGCCGAGCCCCCGTCGGTTGCGCTCATGGCCGTACGTCCTCCGTTCTCGTTCCCGTGTCCCGGTACGGACGCGTTGCCTGGCGTCGCACCGTTGCGGCGAGCGTACGGTGTCCGGACTGCTCGGCGAGCACGACCCTCTCCTGGGGAAGGGCACGCCCCCACCATTCGCCGGCCGCCGCGTCCACGGTGGCCCGCAGGTCGGTCAGCGCCGCGGCCAGTCCCCGGCGGGCCGCCTCCAGGGCGCCGGGCGCGGGGGCGGACTCCGCGAGTAGGCGGGCGGCGTGTTCGCGGGCGCGGTCGGCCGCGGTCACCGCCTGTTCGACGCGGTTCCCGGCGCGCCGGTTGGTGACGGCGACGGCTGCCAGGAAGCCGACCAGGGCGCCGACCAGGGTGTCCACCACCCGCTCGGTGATCAGCTCGCCGGGCGCCTGGTAGCCGGCGAACTCGGTGATGAGCAGGGCCATAGGGGTCACACAGACGCTGCCGAGCCAGTAGTTGCGGGTGATGAGCGCCTCGGCGCCGAAGTTGAGGGCGAGGCAGAGCAGGACGAGGAGAGCCTGCCCGAGATGGGCGAGCGGGGCGATGGCGGCGAACAGCAGCACTCCGGCGATGTTGCCGACCACACGCTGGACGGCACGACTCCAGGTCAGGGCCATGTTGGCCTGGTAGAGCGCGGCGGCGGTGACCAGGGCCCAGTAGGGGCGGCCGATGCCGAGGGCGAGGGAGGCGTAGCCGGCCAGGGCACAGCCGAGGGCGGTGCGGGCGGCGATCGGGGTCAGCGGGCCGAGCCGCTGCCACAGGGGTGCGGGGCGGGCGGCGAGTTCGGTGTCCACGCCGAGGAGTTCCTCGGCGTCCTTGGGGGTGGCGCCGGTGCGGGGTATCCGGCCGGTACCGCGCAGGGTCCGGGCCCAGCCGCGCAGCCGCTCCGGGTCGGTGTCGGCGGGCGCGGCGAGGGCGACCTCGGCGCGGACGACGAGGTGCTCCAGAGCGTGCCGGGTGGTGGCACGGGTGCCCGTCGCCGGGAGGGACAGCAGCGTCTGCCAGGCGGCCTGCACGGCGGCGTACCCGGCGGCGCGGGCCTGGGTGTGGCCGTCGCCGGTGCCGCGGGTGTCGGCGTACGCGGCGGCCGCGTTCAGGGCCTGGGCGGTGGCGCGGCGTTCCGGACCGTGCGGACGGACCAGGGCGGGCACCATGCCGACGAGCCAGGCCCAGGCACCCGCGGCGGCCGCCAGTGCCAGGTGTCCGGGGACCTGGCCGAGGGTCTGCGGGACGAAGAGGGCGGCGGAGCTGATGAAGGTCAGGACCACGTTGCCCGGCGGGCCGACGCGGGTGGCGTCGCACAGGGCCTTCTGTACGGCGGCCAGCAGGGCGCCGACCGTGACGAGGACGACGGCGTTCTGCGTGAGCGACGCGGTGACCATGGCGACGGCGACGCCGCCGAGCATCCCGAGCACCACCCAGGCCAGGGTGCGGGCCCGGGCGGCGTAGGGACGGTTGTGCGCGTAGAGCGCGCACAGGGATCCGGCCATCGTGTACATCGCCAGGTCGAGCCGGCCGAGCGACAGCAAAATCAGGTTGGGCGGGGCGACGGCGGCGACCGAGCTCAGGGCGGGCTTGAACCAGATCTCGGAGGGCCGGCGCAGGCGCAGCACGCCTGTCAGGGACAGGCGTCGGCCGAGTGAGATGCCGGAGGTGGGGGTCGCACTGCTCATGGGCACAACCTTAACAGGTGTTTTACTGGTAAAGAGTCTCTTTGGATGTGGCGCCTCTCCTGCCACCCACCGGCCACGATGCGCCGTGCTCCCCCGAATACCCCCCGTGTACACCCTTGCGCTCGCGTGCGCGCCGCACGGCCCGGGCAGTCCTTGACCGACCGTGAAGCGTCGAGCGGGGAGGCACCTGTGCACGGACCGGCGTCGTCCGGCTGGCTGCTGGTCGCGCTCTGCGCGGCGACCGGCGCCTACTGTCTGCTGCGGATGGGCAGCAGCGTCGAGGAGCAGCGCCGTGCCGCGGGCGGCGAGGCCCTCATGGGGTTCGGCATGGCCGCCATGGCCGTGCCGGCGGCGGTGTTCACCCCGCCCGGATGGGCCTGGCCCCTCTACGCGGTGGTGTTCGGCGCCGCCGGGCTGCGCGCCCTGTGGGCAGCCCGGTCCGGGCGTCACCATCTGCACCATCTCGTCGGGGCCGGGGCCATGGTCTACATGGCCGTGGCGATGGCCGGCTCACCCGCCCACGGACACGGGCACGGCACCTCCGGGGTCCCCGTGCTGACCGGGACTCTGCTGCTCTACTTCACCGGATACGTGCTGCTGACCGGCGTACGCCTGATACCCGTGCCCGCCGTGGCCGGAGGCGCTCCGGCGACCGGCGGTGGTCCGGCGGTCCGAGGCGGACCCGTGGTCCGAGGCGGACCTGTGGCCGGGTGGGGCGACCGGCCGGAGCTGGCGCGGGCCTGCCGGCTCTCCATGGGGATCGCGATGCTGGCCATGCTCCTGACCATGTGACATCCGGCAACCGCCGCGCGAAATGCGGGACACCCGATACGCGGCAACCGCGCCGGACCTCACCACACACGCGACGCTCCCCGTCCGCAACCGTTGCCTGCGTCACTTTGCGCGGCGGGCCGTACTGTCCGGAGCGCGACACTCATAGGCTGCCCCCATGACTCTCCCCGCGGCACTGCTGCTGCTCGGCGCCCTCACCGCCGTGCTCGCCCCCAGGCTGCTCGCCCGGGCCGACTGGCCGGACCGGGAACCGGTGGTCGCCCTGTGGGTGTGGCAGTGCGCGGTGGCGGCCGTGCTCGTGTGCTGCGCGCTGTCGATGACGTTCAGCGCGGCGGCGGCATGGCACGCGGTGGGCGGGCCCGTCTTCGCGACGGCGCCCGGCCCGGTGGTCGAGGCCTACGCGCTCGGCACGTCCGGCCTCTGGGCGGACACGACCGCCGTCACGCTGGCCTGCGGCGGGTTGTGGAGCGTCGCGATGCTCGCCCGGGAGATCGTGCGGGCCCGCACCCGGCGCCGCCGAAGCCGGTCCGAACTCTTGCTACGCGCACCGGCGTTGCCCGGCGAGGCACCCGGATCGGCGCCGCTCGTCGTCCTGGAGGGTGAACGGCCCGAGGCCTGGTGGCTGCCCGGTACTCCCCCGCAACTGGTCGTCACCACAGCCGCGTTGCGCCGCCTCAAAGGGCGCCGGCTCGACGCGGTCCTCGCCCACGAGAAGGGGCACGCGCGGGCGCGGCACGACTGGCTGCTGCACTGCTCGGCCGCGCTGGCGGACGGATTTCCGCAGGTTCCGGTCTTCGCCGTGTTCCGCGACGAGATGCACCGCCTGGTCGAACTCGCCGCCGACGATGTGGCCTCCCGCAGCTTCGGCCGGCTGACGACCGCCCTCGCGCTGGTCGCACTCAACGAGGACCGGGGCGTGTTCGGCCCGTGCCCGACCACCCGGGCGCACGTCCCCCAGCGGGTGCACCGGTTGCTCACTCCGCCGAACCGGCTGACGGCGACCCGAAGGCTGCGGTTGACCGCGGCTGCCGCGGTGGTCCCGGTGGTGCCGGTACTGGTGGCTTTCGTGCCGGGGCTGCGGGCGCTGGGATAGTCCCTCGCCGCTCTTCCGCCCCGGAGGGGACCCCGGGAATTGGCCCAGGACCCCCCGGGTCGGCGAGTATCGCAGCATGCAGACGCCGCGCACCGACTCACCACCCGGCCCACCGCAGCCCCGCACAGCCCTCCGCGTCACCTGCGTGCTGGTCGTGTGCTCCGCGTTGTTGCTCACCCTGGTCGCCCTCGAGTGGCGCCCGTTGATCAGCCTGGACGACGACATCGCCGACACGACGCACCGCTGGGCGGTCGACGAACCGGGCATCACACACGCGATGCGGATCCTCACCGACTGGGTGTGGGACACGTGGACGATGCGCCTGCTGTGCGCGGTGGTGGTGCTGTGGCTGTGGATTCGGCGCGGGGACCGGTGGACGGCCGTGTGGCTGGGGATGACCTGTCTGCTGGGCAGTCTGGCGCAGCAGGCGCTGAAGGCGGCGGTGAACCGCGCCCGCCCGGTCTGGCCCGACCCCGTGGACTCCGCGCACTACGCGGCCTTCCCCTCGGGCCACGCCATGACCGCCACGTTCGTGTGCGGCCTCCTGGTCTGGCTCGTCCATTACTACGGCGCCGCCCGCGCCCTGCGCCTGACCGCCCTGGCCGTGGCGGTCGTCTCCGTGGCCGGCGTCGGCGTGACGCGGGTGTGGCTCGGCGTCCACTGGGCCACGGACGTCGGCGGCGGCTGGCTCCTGGGCGCCCTGGTCGTGGCCCTGGCGGTACTGGTCCACCGGCACCGGTACCGGCACCCGTGACCACCCCGGCGGGCGGCCACCGGTACGCCTACCGGCATGCCGGCCGCCCGAACCGCGGACTGCCGTCCGGCCCGGCGCCGACGGCCGCGCGATCCGCTTCGCGCGCCGGTCTCGACGCGTGGGTGGCCGGTCGAGGAGGGGACAGAGCCGTCTGAACCGTTCACGTACGTCGACGGCCTGCCGCGGCCGGGTCCCTCTCCCCGGAGGGGAACTACGCCTCATAGGATCCGCCCCATGGCTGCCGTGCTGTTCGACTTTTCCGGGACCCTCTTCCGTGTCTAGTCCACCGAAGCCTGGCTGCGCGCAGCGCTCGCGGACGCCGGTCTGACACTGTCCGGCACCGGGTCGGCCGAGACGGCCCGGGCGCTTCAGGCCGCGGGGGCGCTGCCCGGCGGCGCGAACCCGCTGCGGGTGCCGGAGGAACTCGCCGAAGTGTGGGAGGTCCGGGACCAGAGCTCCGCGTCGCACCGGGCCGCGTACACCGGCCTCTCCCGGCAGGTGCCGCTGCCGGACCCTGGCCTTCACGACGCGCTGTACGACCGGCACATGACGCCGGGCGCGTGGAACCCGTACCCCGATGCCGCCGAGGTGCTGAGCACCCTGCGCGGGCACGGAGTCGCCGTGGGCGTCGTCGGCAACATCGGCTGGGACCTGCGTCCGGCCTTCCGCGCGCACGGCCTCGACCGGTACGTGGACACGTACGTCCTGTCGTACGAGCACGGCATCCGCAAACCCGACCCGCGACTGTTCGAGATCGCCTGCGCGGCTCTCGACACCGAGCCGGGGCAGACGCTGATGGTCGGGGACGACCGGCGGGCGGACGGCGGTGCGGCGGCCCTCGGATGCGGGGTGCACTTCGTGGACCACCTGCCGGTGACCGAACGTCCGGCCGGGCTGCGGCCGGTGCTGGACCTGGTGCGCCGACCGGAGGCCCACATCGCGCTCAACTGCCACTGAAGGGCGCGGGGAAGGAGCTGGGGCGACCACCTGACGTTTCCCGAGGCAACCACTTGGGCGTCCGTCCGCCTCGGACGATCCCCCGTGTCGTCCGAGGCAGACGGCAGTCGGACCGGGTCCGTCGAAGGCCCGGCCGCCTGCGTCGATTATAGGTGGCTGCCAGCCAGTCAACGCAGGAGTACAGGATGTCCCCGCGTAGCGCCTCGGTCAATGAAGAGTTGCGGCGGCGTTCGAAGGAGCGGCTCCTGCAGGCCACGGTGGAACTCGTCGGCGAGCACGGGTACGAGGCGACCACGCTGGGCGACATCGCCGACCGGGCGGGCTCGGCGCGCGGTCTGGTCTCGTACTACTTCCCCGGCAAGCGACAACTGGTGCAGTCCGCCGTGCACCGGCTGATGCACCGCACGCTGGAGGAGGCGCTGGAGCGCGCCCCGCGCACCGCCGAGGGGCCGGAGCGGATGGCGCGGGCCATCGACGCGATTCTGGGGCTGGCCCGCGATCGGCCGGTGCTCATGCGCCAGCACATGGCGGGCCTGCTTCAGGCCGAGGTGGGTTTCGTGCCGTGCCCGGAGCAGCGGCGGCTGGCGGAGTTGCTGCGGGACACCGTGGCCCGGCACGGCTCATGGGACGTCGACCGCGACTACCCGATGCTGCGCGCGCTGCTGATGGGCGCCGTGTTCGCCGCCCTGGTGCCAGGGGTGCCGATGCCCGTGCCGGTGCTGCGCGCCGAGTTGTTCAAGCGCTACCGGCTGGAGTGGGAGCTGGGAGTCCCGCCGGACTCCGAGGCGCCCGACGGGACGGGACACGACACGGACCTGTCGCGGTTCTTTGCGACCGGCGTGCGGGGCCTGCCGGTCAGGACTGACCCGACCGGGCCTGACCGACCGACCGGCCCGACCGGCCCGACCGATCAGGCCGATCAGGCCGGCCGAATCGGTCACACCGATCCGGCCGCCCGGGCGGCCGGAACCTTGGGGACCGACCGGGCGGCTCAGTCGAAGTAGTCCGGCTGCGTCTGCGTGTTGAGCTCCCGCAGGTGGACCCGCTTGGCCGGGTCGGTGCGCCGGTCGCTGAGCTTGAGGACGTCGAAGCCCTTGGCGATGTCGTTCGAGTAGATGTAGCCGTTGTAGTAGTAGGCCGACCAGGAACCGCCGGTGGTGACGCCGTCCATGGCCAGCGGGCCCCGCTCGAAGTAGGCGATCTCCTTCGGACGCTCGGAGTCGGTGAACTCCCAGACGGACACACCGCCCTGGTACCAGGCCTGGACCATGATGTCCCGGCCCTTGACCGGGATCAGCGAACCGTTGTGGGCCACGCAGTTCTCGGTGTCCGCCTGGTGGCGGGGGATCTTGAAGTAGCTGCGGAAGACCAGTTCGCGGTGGTCGCCCCTGCCCACGATGTCGTAGATGCCGTCGGCGCCGCGGTTCGGGCCGATCTCCGCGTTGCAGGTCGCGGCGCCCCCGCCACCCAACTCGTCGGTGAAGACGACCTTGTTCGCCCGTTGGTTGAAGGTCGCCGAGTGCCAGAAGGCGAAGTTGACGTTGTCCTGGACCCGGTCGACGACCTTCGGCCGCTCGGGGTCCTTGATGGAGAACAGGATGCCGTCGCCCATGCAGGCGCCCGCCGCCAGGTCCTTCGAGGGCAGGACGGTGATGTCGTGGCAGCCGGTGGTCTTGGAGACACCCGGGTTGGTGGGCCCGCCCGGGTTGCCGCCGCCGTCGGGGCCCTCGCCGGGGAACAGCACCGGGAAGTCCACGACAGCCGCCCGCTCGGGGGCCTTGCGCGGCACCTTGATGACGGAGATGCCGTCGTGCGGTGGCCGGCAGTCGGGGTAGGCGGCGTTCGGCGAGTACGAGGAGACGTAGACGTAGACGTTCCTGCGCTCGGGCACCAGCGTGTGGGTGTGCGAGCCGCAGGCGGTCTCGACGGCGGCGACGTACTTCGGGTTCCGCTTGTCGCTGATGTCGAAGACCTTCATGCCCTCCCAGGAGGACTTCTCGGTCGCCGGCTGCGTGGTGCTGTCACAACTGTCGTCGCTGCGCGAGGAGTCGGTCGACAGGAACAGCAGGTCACCGGAGACGGAGATGTCGTTCTGCGAGCCGGGACACAGCACCTGGGCGACGGTCCTCGGCTTCTTCGGGTTCTTGATGTCGAAGATGCGGAAGCCGTCGTAGTTGCCGGCGAAGGCGTACCGGCCCTGGAAGGCCAGGTCGGAATTGGTGCCGGAGAGCGCGTCCTTGGGGATGTTGGCCAGGTGCTCGATGTTGTCCGAGTGGACTATCTCGTCCGGGCCGGGTATCTCGCCGCTCTCGATGGCGTCGCGCACCTCGGCGCGGGCGCTCTTGGACACCTCCTTCGACGTGGCCGGACCGTCCCCGGGGTCGGGGATCGCCATGGCCGGGCCGGCGGTGAGAAGTGCGGACAGGAGTCCGGCGGCGACGGCCGCGACTCCCAGCCGTCTGCGCCGCGTTCGCGGGTCGTTGAACAGGGTCACTGTTTCCTCCCTACGTCCGTTCCTGTCGGAACGGTTCACGCACCTCCGCAGTATCGTATTGAGCATGCACATATCAACAGGGGGCAGCAAACACACAATGAAGTTTTCTGATCACTGACGCGCGGAAGCGTGTCAGGACGGTCACCGCACCCACAAGGCGTTCGCCATCCCTCCCCCATCGGGGGCGCCCCCAGCCACAGGAGGTCGTTGTGTCCCTTCGCCCTGCGCCGTCCCGTGCCTCGCTCGTCGTGGCCTCACTGACCGCGCTGGCCGTGCTCGCGCTCGGGGCCTGCGACTCCGGCTCGGACACCGGGGCGGCGGCCGCGGCCGGACCCTCGGTGATCGCTCCGGGCAAACCGGGCGAGGGCAACCGGACACTTTCCGCCAAGGACGCCGAGGAACAGCGTGCGGACGACGACTCCCCCAATTCGGCGGACGTCTCCTACGCGCGGATGATGATCCAGCACCACGCACAGGCGCTGGAGATGACCGGACTCGTCCCGGAGCACGCCGAGTCCGGCCAGGTAAAAGCGCTCGCCGAACGGATCTCCGTCGCACAGGGACCGGAGATCACGGCGATGCAAGGCTGGCTGAGGAACCACGGCGAGAAGGAGGCGGGCGGCGGCCACGATCACGCCGCCATGCCGGGGATGGCGACCGAGGCCCAGTTGGAGGAGTTGCGCACGGCGCGGGGCAAGGCCTTCGACCAGCTCTTCCTCACGCTGATGATCACTCACCACGAAGGCGCGATCACCATGGCCACGGAGGTGAAGTCGCAGGGCAACAACGTGCAGGTCGAGGAGATGGCCGACGACGTGGTCGCCCAGCAGACGAGCGAGATCTCCCGGATGCGCGAAATGCTGTGACGGCCCGCCCGAAGCGCGTCAGCGCCGTGCGCGACGCGGAGCCAGAAAGCCCTCGTCGCGCGCCTGGCCGATCAGCCTGAGCGACTTCCGCCGGCTGTGCCCGGTCGCGCACATCACCGCGAGGACCGGGTCGCCGCCCTCGTCCCGGGCCGCCCGGTACTCCCGCGCGACGAGCCGACGCCCTTCCCTGCCGCCCGGCCACGCGGGGCGCGCACGCCGCGTGGCGGCCGGGACGGCACGGGCGGAGGCCGGCACGCAGGCCTCGAAGAGTGGATTCTCCAGCCACTCGGCGAGCACGGCCAGGTCGTCGAGGGACAGCGGCGGCTCGGCGCGTACGTCCTCGACCCGCACCTCCTGGCCGGACAGCACGGCGAGCGCGTCCACCCGGGCGCCGTCGGCGAACGTCAGCCGCACGTCGAACCACGAGGCGGTGGTGCCGCCCTCGCTCACCACCCAAGTGTGCCGCACGGACATCTCACCGTCGTCCGGACAGCGGTCGGAAAGCTGAAGAGAACGATCAACGAAGGACGCTTCGAGCACACACCGTACGTAACCTCATGATCACATTCCATAAGAACAGCACACGCGTAAACACACACCGTTCACCGGGCGCAGCACCCTGTCAGCGGAGCCGAAGCGGTGGGATGCTGGAGACATCAGTACCCCTCCGACTTTCCGGACCGTCCGACTCCCGCGCCCTCCGGCCCTCGTGTCGTCCCGGCTCCCGCGCCGTCCCGGCTCCCGCGCCCTCCGGCTCTCGGACCCTCCGGCTCCCGGACAAGGAGTTCCGCCGTGCTGCGTGTCGCCGTCGTCGGCTCGGGACCGAGTGGGTGCTACACCGCCCAGAGCCTCGTCCAGCTCGACCGTGACGTGCTCGTGGACGTCCTGGACCGTCTGCCCTGCCCGTACGGACTGGTGAGATACGGCGTGGCGCCGGACCACGAGAAGATCAAGTCGCTCCAGAACACCCTGCGCACGATCCTGGAGGACGAGCGGGTTCGGTTCCTGGGCGGCGTCCCGGTCGGCCCCGGGGGTGTGCCCACCGCCCGGCTGCGGGAGCTGTACCACGCGGTGGTCTACTGCGTGGGCGCCGCCACCGACCGGCGGCTGGGCATCCCCGGCGAGGATCTGCCGGGGAGCTGGTCTGCCACCGAGTTCGTGTCCTGGTACAGCGCCCATCCGGACGCCGTGGACGACGGCTTCCTGCGCGGGGCGCGGTCGGCGGTCGTGATCGGGGTGGGCAACGTCGCCGTGGACGTGGCGCGGATACTGGTCCGCGGGGTGGCCGAGCTGAGCGGCACCGACATGCCGCAGGCGGCGCTCGACACGCTCGCCGCCGGCCGGGTGGCCGACGTGCACATGGTCGGCAGGCGGGGCCCCTCGCAGGCCCGCTTCACCACCAAGGAGCTGCGCGAGCTGGGCGCTCTGCCGGACACGGCGGTCCTGGTGGACCCTGCGGAGCTGGCACTGGACCCGGCGTACGGGGACCCCTCCGGGCTGCCCGGTACGCAGCGCCGCAACGTGGAGGTGCTGCGCGGCTGGGCCGAGCGGACCGCGCCGGAAACCGCCCGCCGGATCCGGCCGCGCTTCTTCCTGCGCCCGGTGGAGCTGACGGCGGACGACGACGGCCGCGTGGGCACCGTGCGCTTCGAACGGACGGTGCCGGACGGGTGCGGCGGCGTGACGGGCACCGGACGGTACACGGAGATCGAGGCCCGACTGGTGCTGCGGTCGGTGGGCTACCGCGGGGTGCCGCTGGAGGGACTGCCGTTCGACGCGGCGAGCGGGACGGTGCCGCATCGGGCGGGGCGCGTCCTGCGCGCGGACGCCGTGGCCCCCGGCGAGTACGTGTCCGGCTGGATCAAGCGGGGGCCCACCGGCGTCATCGGCACCAACCGCCCGTGCGCGAAGGAGACGGTGACGTCCCTGCTGGCGGACGCCGCCTCGCTCGTACGCCGGGACCTCCCCGCCGACCCCCTCCGCCTCCTGCGCACCGAAGGCGTCGAGCCGGTCGAGTGGGCCGGCTGGCAGGCCATCGAGCGGGCCGAGGCGGGCCTCGGCGCCGCACTGGGACGGCGCGTGGTGAAGCTGCCCGACTGGGAGGCACTGCTGGCGGCGGCACGGACGGCGACGGCCTGAGTACGCCGGCCGGTACGCCTGGCCCAGCCCGCCGTCAGCCGGTGCCGAGGCGGGAGACCTGGCGGGCGGCGGCGGCCAGAAGGGCGTCGAGCAGGCCGGGGAAGAGAGCGTCCAGGTCACCCCTGCGCAGACCGTTCATCTTGGCCGTGCCCCGATAGGTCTGCCGGATCACCCCGCTCTCGCGCAGTACCCGGAAGTGATGCGTAGTGGTGGACTTGGTGACCGGCAGGTCGAAGTACGAGCAGGAAAAGAGCTCGTCACTGTCGACGGCGAGATCCCGCACGATCCGCAGCCGCACCGGGTCCGAGAGCGCGTGCAGCACCCCTTCCAGCCGAATCTCCTCGCGCGCCGGGTGCGGCAGGTCGCGGGTGCCGGCGGCAGTGGCAGCGGGGGTCACGGCGGCTCCAGTTCGTCCGGGAAGGCCCACCGTTCAGGAGCAGGAGGGCCTTGTCTGGGCGTTCATCGGTCTTCAGTGTACGAGAACATTGTACGAAGGGCGTCGTAGTTTGACAGCCTCCGTACTACGAGAGTTATCGTACGAGCCGTTCCGTCCTGCCGCGACCAAGGGAGCAGCTCTGATGACCGCCCTCTTCCAGCCCCTACAGCTGCGTGACACCACGATCCCGAACCGGGTCTGGATGCCGCCGATGTGCCAGTACTCCGCCGCACCGCAGGGCCCGTCGGCAGGCGTCCCCGGCGACTGGCACTTCGCGCACTACGGCGCACGCGCGATGGGCGGCACCGGGCTGATCGTCGTCGAGGCCACCGGCGTGTCGCCGGAGGGCCGCATCTCCCCGCAGGACCTCGGCCTGTGGAACGACACCCAGGTCGTGGCGTTCCGCCGGATCACGGACTTCCTGCGCTCCCAGGGCACGGTCCCGGCGATCCAGCTGGCCCACGCCGGCCGCAAGGCCTCGACCGCGCAGCCCTGGAAGGGCGGGGCGCCCGTGGGCCCCGACGCGTACGGCTGGCAGCCGCTGGCCCCGAGCGGCCTGGCGTTCGACGAGCGGCACCCGGTGCCGACCGAACTGTCGGTCGCACAGATCCAGGACGTGGTCGGCCAGTTCACGGACGCCGCGCGCCGGGCCCTCGCCGCCGGTTTCGAGATCGTCGAGGTCCACGGTGCCCACGGCTACCTGATCCACGAGTTCCTCTCCCCGCACTCCAACCACCGCACCGACGCCTACGGCGGCTCGTACGAGAACCGCACCCGGTTCGCCCTGGAGGTCGTCGACGCCGTACGGGAGGTGTGGCCCGACGACAAGCCGCTGTTCTTCCGCGTCTCCGCGACCGACTGGCTGGAGGAGGGCGGCTGGACGGCCGACGACAGCGTCCGCTTCGCCCGCGACCTCCAGGCCCACGGCATCGACCTCCTCGACGTCTCCACCGGCGGCAACGTCCCGCGCGTCCGGATCCCGACCGGACCCGGCTACCAGGTCCCGTTCGCCGCGCGCCTGAAGGCCGAGACCACCCTTCCGGTCGCCGCCGTCGGCCTGATCACCGAGTCCGGGCAGGCCGAGAAGATCCTGGCCAACGGCGAGGCCGACGCGGTGCTGCTGGGCCGCGAGCTGCTGCGCAACCCGTCCTGGGCCCAGCACGCGGCGCGGGAGCTGGGCGAGGACGTCCGGATGCCGGACCAGTACGGCTGGGGCATGTGAGGCGAAGCGTCGTCGCGCGCTGCGGCACGCGCCCGCGCGCGACCGCCGAGTCCGGCCCGCCCGGACGCACGCCGCCCGGACGAGCCGGACTCGAACGACTCGGGCCCGACGGCACGCATCGCACGTACGCGACGTCCGACACCGCCTATGAGTGACGCGTGACGGTGGCTTGATCCCGTCGCCTCAGGTCCGGGTGTCCCTCGCCCGGACCTGACCGGCCCCCGCTCCCGCGGGTAGTCCGTACAGGGCTCACGCAGGGCCGTGCCCGGGCAGTGGGCCGGGAGGAGTTCCGAGGACAGGACCGGGTCTGCGAGCAGATGGCGCACGTCGTCCGCGGGCGCTGTCCGGCGAGACCTGAACGGCGCGCGCGTCCTCTCGCCGGACCCGAGACCATCGTCCCGACCTGCGGCGACAGCCTTTCCGGAGGTGACTGTCAGTGCCGGGGTGCAGACTGGCCCGTGTCCGGGACAAAGGCGTCGACGACGACGCCGCGGAGGTGATCGGCATGACCGAGGTACTGCTCGCCGTGGGCACCCGCAAGGGCCTGTTCATCGGGCGCCGGCGGGGTGGCGCCTGGGAGTTCGACGAGAGTCCCTACTTCAACGCACAGGCCGTCTACTCGGTCGCCCTCGACACGCGCGGCGGGACCCCGCGGCTGCTGGCCGGCGGTGACAGCGCGCACTGGGGACCGTCGGTGTTCCACTCCGACGACCTGGGCCGCACCTGGACGGAACCGGCACGGCCGGCCGTCAGGTTCCCCAAGGAGACGGGTGCTTCGCTGGAGCGGGTCTGGCAGCTGCACCCGTCCGTCGCGGAGCCCGACGTGGTCTACGCGGGCACGGAACCGGCCGCGCTGTACCGCTCGGAGGACCGCGGCGAGAGCTTCGAGCTGGTCCGCCCCCTGTGGGAGCACCCCACGCGGTCCCAGTGGGTGCCGGGCGGCGGGGGCGAGGGGCTGCACACCGTCCTCACCGACGAGCGGGACCCGAAGTCGGTGACGGTCGCCGTCTCGACCGCGGGCGTGTTCCGCACGGGCGACGGCGGAGCGAGCTGGGCGCCGTCCAACTCCGGGGTCTCCGCGGTGTTCCTGCCGGACCCGAACCCGGAGTTCGGCCAGTGCGTGCACAAGGTCGCACGCGACGCGGTGACACCGGACCGGCTGTATCTGCAGAATCACTGGGGTGTGTACCGCAGCGACGACGCCGGTGCCCGGTGGACGGACATCGGCGAGGGCCTGCCGTCCACATTCGGTTTCGCGGTGGCGGCCCATCCGCACCGCGGCGACACGGCGTACGTGTTCCCGATCACCGCCGACTCGGACCGGGTCCCGGCCGGCCGCCGCTGCCGGGTCTACCGCACGGCGGACGCGGGCAGGACCTGGGAACCGCTCACGGCGGGGCTTCCCCAGGAGGACCACTACGGCACGGTGCTGCGCGACGCGCTGTGGACCGACGACGCGGAACAGGCGGGCGTGTACTTCGGCAACCGCAACGGCGAGGTGTTCGCGTCGGCCGACGACGGGGACAGCTGGCGCCAGTTGGCCTCGCACCTCCCGGACGTGCTGTGCGTGCGGGCCGCGGCCGTCGGATGAACCGTCGGGCCACCCCGGCGGCCGGCGCTCCTCCGGGTGGGGTTCAGGCGCGGTGGCTCTGTCGGCGGCCCCTCCGGTCCGTCTCGCGGGCCTCTGGCCGGAGGCGAGGCGATGACGGCCCCGGTGGGGGAGGGGATGGGGGCGGGGACGAGTGCGCCCCGGTCCGACCCGAGTGGGGCGGGGCGGAGCGCTCGGTGCGAGACGGGCGGTCAGGCCCCCTGGGGCTGGAGGTAGCGGGCCAGCAGGTCGTCCAGGCTCACCATGCCGGTGAGAGCGCCGGTACCGTCGCGGACCACCGCGAGGGAGGCCCGACGTCGGCGCAGCAACTCGATCGCTTCGGCCACCGTGGTCTCCTCGGCCAGTTCGGGCACGGGGCGTGCCAGGGCGCGGGCGTTGGTGGGCCGGCCCTGGGCCCGGGCGACCAGGACGTCGCGGGCGTGCACCGAGCCGAGCACCTCCCCGCCCGCGCGGACCAGTAGCCGGGTGCGGTCGGTGCCGGCGGCCAGGGCGAGGATCTGTTCCGCGTGGGCGTCGGCGTCGACCGCGGTGATGTCGGCCGCCGGGACCCGCAGGTCGCGCACCGGGGTCTCCGGCTCGGTCAGTGAGCGGGTGAGCAGGTCGGAGTCGGTCTCGCTGATCAGGCCGAGGCGTTCCGACTCCTCCACCAGGTGGGTGAGCTGCTCCCGGTTGTGGACGGAGGCCAGTTCGTCGCGCGGGCTGACGCGGCACAGCCGGACCAGGGCGTTGCTGATCCGGTTGAGGACCCAGATGAGCGGACGTACGGCCTTCACGACCGCCCGGAAGGGCGCGGAGAGGAGCATCGCGGAGCGTTCGGGGTGGGCGATGGCCCAGGACTTGGGTGCCATCTCGCCGAGCACCATGTGCAGGAACACGACCACGATCATCGCCACGGCGAAGGCCACACCGTAGCTGAGCGCGGTGGGCAGACCCAGCTTGTGCAGCAGGGGGTCCAGTTCGTGGGAGATCGCGGGCTTGGACACCGAACCCAGGCCCAGAGTGCACACGGTGATGCCGAGCTGGGCGCCGGCCAGCATCAGCGAGAGCTCGCGCATACCGGCCAGGGCCGCCTTGGCGCCGCGCTGCCCGTCGGCCACGGCCTTCTCCATGCGGTGCCGTTTGGCGGCGACCAACGCGAACTCGGCCGCGACGAAGAATCCACTGCCTACGAGCAGCAGGACGGTGACGAAGAGCGCCATCGGGAAACTCATGCCTGCTTCTCCGTCTTCTCGGGCAGCCGCTCGATCCGGACTCGTTCCGGTACGTGCCGGTCGAGGGTGCGTACGTCGATCGCCACGTCCTCGCCGTCGGGCAGTGTCACCGTGAGGTGGTCGCCGATGGCCGGGAAACGGCCGAGGCGGTCGACGATCAGGCCCGCCACGGTGTCGTAGTCGTCGTCCTCGGGCAGCTCGACGCCGGTGACCTCGGCCACCTCGTCCAGACGCCGCCCGGCGTCCACCAGCCAGCCGTCGTCGTCCGCGACCGCGACCTCGGTGACGGTGTCGGACTCGTCGGCGATGTCACCCACGAGCTCCTCGGCGACGTCCTCGTAGGTGACGACGCCCGCAACGCCGCCGTGCTCGTCGAGGACCACGGCGAACTCGTCGTCCCGCTCCCGCATCCGCTCCACGGCGTCCGGCAGCGGCAGAGTGTCCGGCAGCAGCAGCGGCCCCCGGGCCAACGCGCCGGCCGCGGTGGAGGTGAGCCGGTCGGCGGGCAGCCCCATCAGTTCCCGTACGCCCAGCACACCCGCGACGTCGTCCGGGTGGTCGCCGAGCACGGGGTAGTTGGAGTGGCCGTGCTTGCCGATGAGGTCGATGGCCTCGGCCGCGGTGGCCTCCTTGCGGACGAAGACCGCGTCGACGCGCGGCACCATCACCTGGTGCAGCGTCCGGTCGGAGAACTCCAGCGCGTGGTCGATCAGCTCGGCTGTGCCGCGCGGCAGCTGTCCCTGCTCATGGGACTCGCCGATCAGATGGCCCAGCTCCTCCAGGGTGGCGCCGTGGTGCAGTTCCTCGACCGGCTCGATGCCGACCTTGCGCAGCAGCCTGTTCGCCGCGCCATCGAAGATCCGGACCACCGGGCCGACGACCTTCAGATAGGCCAGCGTGGAGCCGGCCAGTGACTTCGCCAACCGTTCCGGGACGGCGATGGCGAGGTTCTTCGGGGCCAGCTCGCCCAGCACCATCTGCACGATGGTGGCCAGGACGAAGGCGAGCACGACGGAGATGCCGGTGACGGCGCCGTCGGGGATGCCGACTCCGGACAGGACCGGTCTCAGCAGCGCGGAGACGGACGGCTCGGCGATGAAACCGACGACCAGACCCGTCACGGTGATGCCGAGCTGGGCGCCCGAGAGCATGAACGACAACCGCTCCAGCACCGTCAGGGCGCGGGCGGCCTTCCGGTCCCCGGCGTCGGCCTCACGCGCGAGGGCGAGCCGGTCCGCGGAGACGTACGCGAACTCCTGGGCGACGAAGTAGCCAGTGCCCGCGGTCAGCACGAACACCGCCAGTACACCCAGCCAGGCTTCCACGGCACTCATCCGACACCACCCCGCCGCGAGCCGAGCTCAGGAAGTACCGGGCGGGATGGCCGGGGACTGCGCCCCGAAGGGTCCGTCGATCTGGCGGACAAGCGATGACTCCTCGTCTGGACGTGTCGGTACGAAAACGATTGTGGCCGAAAACAGGTTCCCGATCGCCGCCCACGCCGGACCGGCACGGGCACGTCGCCCCATCCCCGTCAGCAGGACGCCGAAGAAGGAGCCCATGCCGAC
>NZ_BAABCQ010000021.1:0-67128 GCF_039539045.1 Streptomyces marokkonensis | reverse complement strand
CGGAACGAACGGAAGGAGCGGAAGGAACCGAAGGCGCCGAAGGAACAGCGGGAGTCGGCGGGGCTTACTGCGGGCAAGGAAGATCCTCTGGCGTCGAGGGCTCATGCGCGAAGCCCGTTCGTACGGTGGTCCACGCCGTACGCGGCGCGGGTGCCAGCAGGTCTTCGGACTCGGGATCGACCGGACGGGACGCCTTCCCGGACGGCTTGCGCCGCCCAGTGGCCCTTGTCCCGCCCGTACCCCTCACCGCTGCGCGTCAGCTCCGGATTCGCACCGGATTCCCTGACCCACCAGGTGGGTTCGACTGGCTCCCGCAAGCTACCACAGGGGCATTCCGGGGCCGGGGGCCGCCGTCTTCCCGACCGCCCCCGGCCCCGTCCGCCCGCCCGCCCGCCCGTGCTTCAGCTCTTGGGCATGAGCACGGTGTCGATGATGTAGACGTTGGCGTTGGCGGTCTTCACGTTGCCGCAGACGACCTTGGCCGAGTCGTTGACCGTGTAGGACTCGTCCGAGCCGGACGTCGTCAGCTTCGACTTCTCCAGCGTCTCGAAGGAGCCGTTCTCCAGGTCCTTGGGCGCCAGCTTCTGGCCCACCACGTGGTAGGTCAGAATCTTCGTGAGCATCGCCTTGTCGTTCAGGACCTTGTCCAGGTCGGCCTTCGGGATCTTGGCGAAGGCGTCGTTGGTCGGCGCGAACACCGTGATGTCCCCGGCGTTGTTCAGCGTGTCGACCAGACCGGCCTTCTTCACCGCCATCACCAGCGTGGACAGTGCCGGGTTGTTCGAGGCGGCCGTGGCCACCGGGTCCTTGGCCATGCCCGCGAAGGAACCGGCACCGTCCTTCGGCACCGTGGAACACGCCGGGCCGAACGGCTCGTCGGCGCCGGCCATGTCGCCACCCGCGCCGGCCGACCGGTCGTCGGCCCCGGTGGGCTGGTCGCCGGCGTCCGCGGGCGCCGAGGAGGCCGCCTGGGCGGAGTCCGAGGAACCGCTGTCGCCGTCGTCGGAGCAGGCGACCAGGGTCAGGGGCAGGATGGCTGCCGCGGCGACGGCGACAGCGGAGCGGCGAATACGGGCGTTCATGGTTTCTCCCAGGTGAAAGGGGCAGCAGAGTGCGGCAATGGGCAGCACGGAGGCTGCGTTGGTGCGGACGATGGTGAAGTGGTGATCGACCGGCGGGGTACGCGGCCCCGCTCGTCGTCAGTCGGCGGGCTCGCGCCGGCCCAGGCCGGTGCCTTCGTCAGCTCTCGCCGCGGCGAGCACGCTCGGAGGTTCCGCGCTCGCCGCGGGAGTGCCTCCGTTCGGCCGTGAGCTCGGCGCGGGCGTGTGAGGGCCGAGCCCCGGCCGTACGGACGGTCGCATGAACAGCCGTATGGACGGCCGGGAGTACGGGCGGGCGGTGGGCCCCTGTCGGTATGTCCTCGGTTCTTCCCTCACACGGGGAATCCGGAGCCGGCCCGACCGCGGATTGGCCGATCACTCGATCGAGTGAAGGTGTTCTGTGGACACCTCTGTGACCTGCTGGTTTCTCCAGAAGACGGAGACGCTCAGAGAGGCGTCGCGGCGCGGAGGATGAGGAACATCGTGACGGCGGCGTTCGCGGACGACATAGCCGACACGGCGGTACCGGCGGCCGCGGCCCATGCCGCCAGCCCCACCGAGGTGAACACCGAGGGCCAGGTACGGACCGTGGGCGCGGGGCCCAGCAGGGCCGCCACCCGGCGCGGTACCGGGCCGGGTGCCGCGAGGCCGGCGAGGGTGGCGATCGGGGTGCCCCGGGAGACCAGGGCCGCCTTGCCGATCGCGGTCGCCACCGAGCGGCGGCTGCCGACCACTCGCGCGGCCGCCTCGTCCGCCCACCGCTCCGCCGTGTAGGCCACGGCCGTCCGCAGGGGCCTCAGGAACGGGTTGGCCAGAGCGGCGAGCCGGACGGCGAGCAGGAAACGGTGGTGCCGGGCGGCCAGATGGGCCCGCTCGTGGGCGAACAGCGCGCGCCGCTCGACCGGTTCGAGGCAGTCGAGCAGCGCCGTGCTCACCACCACGCGGTCCCGGTGACCACCGGGAAGCGCGTACGCGTAGGGCACGTCGTCCGGCAGCACGGCCACCCCGGTCCCCGGCAGTCCGGCCAGCGCGCGGTGGGCACGGCGGCGCACCCTGCCGTGCCGCCACAGGGCCCGCGCCGATGCCACGACCACCGCGCACAGCGCGGGAATCGCCGCCTTGCCGACGACCTCGTCGTACGGCACCGCCGCCCGCACCTCGGGGTCGGACCAGCCGTCGGGGAGGGGGTTGCCCGGCAGCTGCGCGGTGCCGACCACCATGACCAGGGCGAGGCAGACCGTGCTGCACAGGGCCATCACTGCGGCCACGGCGGTGAGCAGTCTGGTCGCACTCCGCGGGTGCAGGTGCTGTTCGGCCAGCCGGGCGATCGGCCACGCCGTCAGCGGCAGGACCAGCGGCAGAAAGACGAATACGCCCATACGGCGTCAGCTGTCCTCCGCATCGCCCGCATGCCCCAGCAGTTCGCGCAGCAGCCGCTCGTCGTCCGGATCGAGGCCGGTGACGAAGCTGGCCAGCACCGCCACCCGGTCGCTCTCGGCGTCCAGGACCTTGCGCATCTTCCGCGCGGCCAGGCCCGCCTCGTCCGAGGCGGGTGTCCAGGCGAAGGACCGGCCCGCGCGCTCGCGGGTGACCGCGCCCTTGTCCAGCAATCGGGTCAGGATCGTGATCACCGTGGTGTAGGCGAGGTCACCGCCCAGGCGCTCCTGCACCCAGCCGGCCGTCGCGGGGCCGTCCGCCTCGCGCAGCGCCGACAGCACCAGCGCCTCCAGCTCGCCCTGCCCCCGCCGCCGCGGACGCCGGTGATCCATCACAGCCCGCCTCCTTCCGCCGCTGTACGCCTTGTGGGACGCCATCCTATAGAAGCCTTATTTCTACAGTGCTGTAGATTATTCGGTGGACGTGATCAGCGGATACTACGAAGGAGAACGCAGTGGGAGTTTCCCTGGCCAAGGGCGGCAATGTCTCGCTCAGCAAGGAGGCGCCCGGCCTGACCGCCGTTCTGGTCGGTCTGGGCTGGGACGTGCGCACGACAACCGGCACCGACTACGACCTCGACGCCTCCGCGCTGCTCCTCGACGCCTCCGGGAAGGTGCTCTCGGACGGGCACTTCGTCTTCTACAACAACCTGACCAGCCCGGACGGCTCTGTCGAGCACACCGGTGACAACCTCACCGGCGAGGGCGAGGGCGACGACGAGACGGTCAAGGTGAACCTCGCCACCGTCCCCGCCGAGGTCGACCGGATCGTCTTCCCGGTCTCCATCCACGACGCGGAGAACCGCGGGCAGAGTTTCGGCCAGGTCCGCAACGCCTTCATCCGGGTCATCAACCAGGCGGGCAACCAGGAGCTCGCCCGCTACGACCTGTCCGAGGACGCGTCGACCGAGACCGCGATGGTCTTCGGCGAGCTGTACCGGCACGGAGCCGAGTGGAAGTTCCGGGCGGTCGGACAGGGGTACGCCTCGGGTCTGTCGGGCATCGCCGCGGACTTCGGCGTCAACGTCTGACCCGAACCGGGGCCGACGGCACGGGCACGGTCAGTCAGTGCGCCGTGGCGCAGCAGCCACCCGATCCGCCGGTTGCCGGTACGGTGCCCCGGCGGCAGAAACAGGAGGCTTCGACCGGTACGTCCGCCAGCGCGGCGGCGAGCTTCAGCTGCTGTGCCACGATCCGCGCCTCCCCGTCCTTGCCCAGGCGCGTCAGACACTCATGGAGTCCGTGCAGGGCCCAGACGTTGTTGGGGTGCTGCAAGGGGCGGGGAAGGGTGGCGTCGAGGCCCAGGTCGGCCCGGTAGACCGCCTCGGCCTCCGCCAGCCGGCCCTGTTCCAGGAGCAGGGCGCCGTAGGCGTGCCGGGTGGGCTGCATCCAGCCCCACGGCTCGTCGTACGGGAGGTTGTCGTCCAGCTCGACCGACCGCTCCAGGGCGGCGAAGGCGGCGACGTGGTCGCCCTTGCGGTACTCCAGTTCGCCGTCGAGCATCGCGGAGGCGATGGCGAGGATGTCCGCGCAGGTGTTGTTGAAGAGGGTGCGGGTGCCGGGCACCCGGGCGACCGCCTCACGGAACAGGGCGCGCTCGGCCTCCGCCTCGGTGACCTTGCCGGTGGCCGAGAGGGCGACCCCGCGGGCGTAGTGGAGCATCGCGGTCGTCACGCAGTACAGGCGCGGGTCGGCGGGCAGCGGCAGCCGGAGGATGTCCGCCCAGCGGCCGAACCGGATCAGTACGTGCACCCGCATGGCCAGGAAGCCCTCCAGCCAGTCGGCCATCGGCGGGCTCTCGACGCGCAGCAGTTCCTCGGGGACCGACGCCTCCAGCCGCGCGGCGGCGTCCAGCGCGACCTCGTACCGGCCGAGGAACATCGCGCCGTAGATCCTGAAGTGGTGGTTGTGCGAACGGTAGAGGGTGTAGAAGTTCATCGCCCCGGCCCGCTCGCGGTACTTCTCGTCGGCGGCGATCGCGGCGCTGTTGTCCGACACCACGCGCCGGTAGTCGCCGCACAGCACTTCGAGATGCGACGGCATGTGATTGAGGTGCCCGGCATCGGGGACGAGACCGCGCAGCCGGTCGGCGACGGTGAGGGCCGCCTCGGGGGTGGCGGACATCTCCATCAGGTGAACGTAGAGGTGCAGGACGCCGGGGTGCTCGCGACCGCCTTCGGCCGCCAGGGCCCGGTCGAGGACGTCCTTGGCCTCGAGGGTGCGGGCACCTTCGGCGGGCAGTCCCGTTCGCAGGTCCCAGAGCTGCCAGGGCGTCAGGTTCAGCAGCGCGTCGGCGTGGAGTGCGGCGACGTCCAGGTCGTCGGGGGCGAGTTCGTGAACGGCCCGCATGCTCTCGGCGTACGGCGTGTTCCACACCGAGCAGTCCTCGACGGCGCGCGCCTGCGGGTAGCGGGCACGCAGTGCGCCGATCAAAGCACGCTCGACCGGGGTGGCGGAGCGGGCCGCCTTCTCGTGGGCGAGTTCGACGGCGGCGTGGGTGCGGTCGACGGCCCGCCTCAGCTCCTCGGCGTCGAAGGCCGCCCACGGCTTGTTGTAGTTCGGGCCGAGGGCGTAGGCGATGCCCCAGTGGGCCATGGCACAGTCCGGGTCGGCCGCCGCGGCGGCCTCGAAGCAGACGACGGCCTCCTCGTGGTGGAAGGCGTACGTCCACACCAGCCCGCGGTCGAACCACCGCTGGGCCTCGGGGGACGAGGTCGTCACCGTCCGGCCGTGGGTGCCGAGGTCGTAGTAGTCCGTGGGGTCCATGACGTCCATGAAGGGACGTATACCGCACCCCGGGGCGGTCACGAAGCACTTCGTGGGGCGGTCACCCCGACCGGTGTCCCCGCCGGACGCGGCGCGCCCGGCGGGGGTGGGGGGTAGGAGATGGCACGGATCAGCCGAAGTCGACGTCGCTGCACAGGAAGTACGTCTGGTCCATGTGCGACGCCTGCCAGATCGTGTAGACGACGTGCCGGCCGCTCAGGCCCGAGGTGCTCACCGGGATCTCGTAGTTCTGACTGGGCGCGTAGCTGCCCGTGGTCTCGACCAGTTGGAGGTCGTCCCAGCCCATGGGCTGTGTGGCGGGGTCGAAGCCCTGTCGGGTGACGTAGACCTGGAAGTAGTCGGCGCCGTGGCTGGCCTGGTCGTACAGCTTGACGGTGAAGTTGTCGGTGACGTCCGTGGTCTGCCAGGCGCCCACGGTGTCCAGGGAGTTGTAGCGTCCACCCTCGGTCCGGCCGCCGCTGCACAGCTGGCCGTCGGGGACGACGGCCTGGAAGTTGCCGGCGGAGCCGTTGCGGTACAGGCCGTTCCAGTTCCACATGGCGTTGGGGTTGTCCTGCCACGCCTGCCAGCACATGGGGTCTTCCTGGGCCATGGCGGGGTTCTGGAAGTCGTCGCCCCAGCGCTGCCAGCAGCCGTAGTTGCGGGAGGCCGGGTCGACGACCGAGCCGTGGGCGACGGCGGTGCCGCTCCAGGGGATCAGGGTGAGCAGGGCCGCGGTCAGGGTGCCGAGGGCGACGGTCGACACACGTCGACTTCTCTTGCCGTGATCATGACAAGTCATGATGTCCTTCTTTCACGTGGGGGGAGTGCGACGGCTCCAGGGACGAGAGCACCAGTGGGAGCGCTCCCAGAGTCCCTTCGGAGACCAGGCTGCGCCCGGGGAAACGGAATGGCAATAGTTGAAACGCGCCAGATGCCGGCCGGCGGTGGCGTGTTCGCTGCGGTCGTCCCCCGACGGCTGGGTGGGCGGGCAGGTCCGGGCCCTGCCCGCCCATCGGTCACGGAGCCGAGGGCCGGAGTGTTCGATCGAGGCACGAGGACACGGTCGCACCGCTCGGGCGCCGGACGCCTCAAGGCCGCCGTACACCGCCGGACGGCGGAGCGGGGACTGCGCCGGACGAGGACTGCCGGTAGGACGGCAGGGGGCCGGCCGCCCGGAGGGCCCCTTGTCGGCGGCTCGCTCCCGGTGGAACGATGCCGACGGCACCGGCTCACCCCACCGAAGGGACCGTCGTGACCGACGAGCAGCAACGGCCGCATGCCGCCGCCGCGTTCGACGCGCTGGGCGCCGAGTACGAGAAGGCGTTCGCCGGCTCGAAGACGCACCGGCGCTCACTGGAGTGGCTGCTCGCGCGGCTCGCGCCGGGCAGCCGGGTGCTGGACGTGGGCAGCGGCACAGGTCGGCCCACCGCCGAGACTCTCGCGGACGCCGGCCACGAGGTGCTGGGCGTCGACGTGTCCCCCGTGATGGTGGACCTGGCGACGCGGCAGGTCCCGGCCGCGAGCTTCCAGTGCGCCGACATCCGTGAACTGTCGCTCACGGCGGGTTCGTTCGACGCGGTCTGCGTGTACTTCTCGCTGCTCCAGCTGGACCGGCGGGAGCAGGCGGATCTGGTCCGGCGCCTGGTGCGGGCACTGCGGCCGGAGGGTTACCTGGTCCTGGCCACCGTGCCGCTGGACGTGGAAGACGTAGACGCCACCTTCATGGGTCAGCCGGTGCGCGTGACCAGCTTCACCGCGCAGGGCCTCGCCGCCGTGGCGGAGGAGGCCGGCCTGGAAGTTCTGGCGCAGGAAGCGTCACTTTTCACCCCGGCCCACCCGGACGCCCGACCGGAGCCGCACCTCTTCCTGCACTGCCGGCGCCGCGCCGCCACCACCACCACGCCGGACGCCTGACACCCGTCACCCGTCACCCGTCACCCGTCACCCGTCACCCGTCACCGGCGGGCGGTACGCGTCATGGGCGGGGGTAGGCCCCACAGCCCCGGATGGGGTAACTGCGCACGCGCGGACCGTGGCCCGCGGCCAGAGTGGGCAGCATGACAGAACCTGGCGAGCGACGGCGCGGCACGACTTCCACGACCACGCGTGAGCGTGCCGTGCGGGGAGCCCGGGACGCCGCCCAGCGCGCCGCGGACGCCCTGTCCGAACTGATCCGGCACCCCTTGGAGGGCGTCTCCGCGGTGTGCCGGAGCGAGGACGACGGCTGGATCGTCAACGTGGACGTGCTGGAGGTGGCACGCATCCCCGACACCACCAGCCTGCTCGCCACCTACGAGGTCGAGCTGGACCCGGCAGGTGACCTGCTCCAGTACCGCAGGACCGCCCGCTACCGGCGCGGGGCCCAGGACCAGTGACCGGGGCCGCGAGGCCCGCACCCGGAAGGACCACCGCATGATCACCTACGACGACGAGGTCGTCTGCGCGCCCCGCGCCGGAACCCTCTACGACGTCCTGGAACTCATCCTCGACCGCGGCATGGTGATCGACGTCTTCGTACGCGTATCCCTGGTCGGCATCGAGATCCTCAAGGTGGACGCCCGCATCGTGGTCGCGAGCGTCGACACGTACCTGCGGTTCGCCGAGGCCTGCAACCGCCTGGACCTGGAGCACGACGTGCGCTCCAAGACCGTTCCCGAGATGTTCGGCAGTCCGGTCGCCAAGACCATAGGCAGGGCGGGCGCCAAGCGGACGGCGCGCTCCCTGACCGACAAGGTGCGGGACATCCTCACCCCCGAGGAGGAGGCGGCCGAAGAGGAGGAAGCCCTCCCCCGTGAGCACACCCGCGAGCGCGCGGAACGCGGCCGGCCCCCGCAGCGGCCCCGGACCCGGCCGGCCGCACGCCCCCGCGACGAGGACGACCGTCCGCGCAGCCGCCCCCGCAGGCGCACGGAGACGGAGGACCAATGACCGCGCCCGCCACCACCCCGATCACCGCCTCCCCCGCCCTGGCGGCCCTGTACGTCTACGGCATCACCCCCGCCGGTGTCCGCACCCCCCGCTCCCCCGGGGTCGACGGTGCACCCGTACGCCTGCTGACCGGGTCCGGCCTGTGCGCCGCGGTGTCGGACGCGCCCGTACGGATCCGGCCACGGCGCCGCGACCTGCTGGCTCATCAGGCCGTATTGGACGAACTGGCGGCCCAGGGACCGCTGCTGCCCATGCGGTTCGCGGTCCTCAGCCCCCGGCCGGACACCCTGCTCTCCCAACTGCGGGCCGATGCCGCCCACCTGTCGCGGCAGCTCGACGACGTCCGGGGATGCGTCGAACTCAACGTCAAGGGAACCGTCGTGCCCGGCCACTTCGCCGATCTGGTACGCCGGGACGAGAAGCTCCGGAACCTGGCCCTGCGGACGCGGCGCCGGCCTGACTACGAGGCCAACGTCCGGCTGGGTGAGGCACTCGCCCACGGCGTCCGCCGCGAGGCGCGGCGCGCGGCCCGGGACGTCCTCGAGCACCTGACCCCGCTCGCCGTGCGCACGGTGCGGGGTACGACCGACGACGAGCAGGTGCTGAGCGCGTCCTTCCTGGTGCGCTCCGCCGACGAGCAGCCGTTCCGGCAGGCGGTGGACGCGCGTGCACGCGAGTGCGGCGGGAGGCTGGCCCTCAGTGTGACCGGGCCCCTGCCCTGCTACAGCTTCGTCGACCCGTCTCCCTCGCCGACCGGGCGGTGACGCGGTGGGCATCGTGAGCGGTCTCCTCCTGCTGCCCCTCGCCCCGGTGCGCGGCACGGCGTGGATCGCCGACCACCTGCTTCAGGAGGCCCGGCGTCAGGCCCACGATCCGCGCGCCGTCCAGACACGTCTGGCCGCGCTCAACCGGGCCCTGGACGAAGGCTCCATCGACGAGGCGGCCTTCGAGCGGGAGGAAGAACGTCTGCTCACCCTCCTCGAACGCCCGTCCCGGCCCACCGGCCGCACGACCACCAAGGATCCAGCGCAGAGAAGGCACGTATGAGCGACAGCAAGGCGGCCATGGCGGCGGCCGTGGCGGGCGGATATTTCCTGGGCCGTACGAGGAAGGCCAGACTGGCCTTCGCGGTCGGCTCCTACCTCGTGGGCCGGCGCGTCGGCCTGACCCCCGGCCGGCTGCTGTCCCAGGGCCTGGCCGGCCTCCAGCAGACCCCACAGCTCCAGGAACTGACGGACCAGGTGCGCGGCGAACTGCTGACCGCCGGACGCGCGGCCGTCACCGCCGCGGCGAACCGCAGGCTCACCGGCCTCGCGGACACCCTGCGCGACCGTACCGACGCGCTCACGGGAGTGGGCCGACTCGACGACGAGACGGCGGGCCGGTACGGGACGTACGAGCACGACTACGACCACAACCACGGTGACGGCAACGCTCCGGACGATGAACCCTACTTCGACGACGAGGACCGGGAGAAGGACCGCGAGCCCGCGCCGGCCCCCGCGCCGGCTCCCACTCCGTCCCGGCGTACGGCGAAGAGGACCTCGGGTTCCGGCGGCAGGCGCGGAGGTGTGCGCCGATGACTCGCACCCGGCAGGGAAATGACGCTCCGTCCCCCCTCGGCAACCTCAAAGAAGCGCTCGGTGGCTACCTCTCCGCCACGGGGCACAGCCTCGTGAGCAAGGCGGGGGAACGGATCGGCGGGCTGACCGAACGGCTGACGGAGTCCGCCGACGACCGCGGCGCCGAAGGCGGTGAAGGCGGAGGAAGCGGCGGCAGAGGAGGAGGCGGCGGAGACGGAGGCGGCGGAGGCGCGCGGGGCGGGACAGGCGGCGGCAGTGTCAAGGCGACGCACATCATGGAGACGGTCGACATCGGCGTCCCCCTGCGCACCGTCTACGACCAGTGGACGCGGCTCCAGGACTTCAGCGACTTCACCAAGGGCGTCCGCAGCGTCAGCGTCAACGACGAGGTGACGTCTGACTGGAACGTCAAGGTCGGTCCGTCGAGCCGCGGTTGGAAGGCGACCGTCCAGGAGCAGGTTCCCGACGAACGGATCGTCTGGACCTCCGAGGGCGCCAAGGGCAGTACCAGCGGCGCGGTCAGCTTCCACGAACTGGCGCCCCGGCTGACCCGGGTGGTCGTGGTCGTCGAGTACTACCCGGCGGGCTTCTTCGAGAAGACCGGCAACCTCTGGCGTGCCCAGGGACGCCGACTACGCCTCGACCTGAAGCACTTCGCACGGCACGTGACTCTGATGGGAGACGAGGAAGTGGAGGGCTGGCGCGGCGAGATCCGCGACGGCGAGGTCGTCAGGAGCCACGAGGAGGTGCTGGAGGAGGAAAACCCCGACGACGCCGACGACGCCGAGGACGCCGAGGACGACTACGAGGAGGGCGGGGAGAGCGACGAGTACGAGCACGAGGACGGTGAGTACGACGACGAGGACGAGGACCATGAGGATGAGGACGAGTACGAGGACGATGAACGTGCCCGCCCGCATCGCTGACGCACCGGGGAGTACGCGGTGACCGATGTCGACCACCCGTACGCGAACCTGGACACACAGCCCTACGGGCCTCCCAGCGGCAGCCTCGCCGACCTGCTCGAACGCGTTCTCGACAAGGGCATCGTCATCGCCGGTGACATCAAGATCGACCTGCTCGACATCGAACTGCTCACCATTCGGCTGCGGTTGTTCATCGCCTCGGTGGACACCGCGAAGAAGGCGGGCATCGACTGGTGGGAGACCGACCCGGCACTGTCGTCCCGGGCCGCGCGGGACGCGCTCGCCGAGGAGAACGCGCGGTTGCGGGCCCGGCTCGACGTCCTGGAGGCAGCCGGTGAGGAGACGACGGGAGCCGCCCGGTGAGCGCGCCGACGGCCGGGGCGGCGGACCCCGGCATCGTCTGCGCGTTCGCCGTCACCCGCAACCCGCCGGACATCGCCACGCTGGCCGCGGTGACCGGTCACGAGGAGGGGGGTCCGCTGCGCGTGCTGCGGGCGGGCGACCTGTGTCTGGTGGTCCAGGACGTCCCCGCGGCGTTGTTCGGCGAGGAGGCGCTTACGGAGCGGCTCAACCGGCCCGACGACCTGGAGCGCTGCGCCCGCGCCCATCACCGGGGCGTGCAGGCCGCGGCCGGGCAGGGGTCCGTCGTGCCGCTGCCGATGGCGACGCTGTACCACGGCGACCGGAGCGCGGAGCAGGCCGTGCTCTCCCGGGAGGCGGTGCTGGACGCGCTGCTCGACCGTCTGCGGGGCCGTACGGAATGGGCGGTGAAGGTGCACGCCACCGAGCGCGCGAAGGACGCCACCGTCGTTGCCGGCGCATCCGCCGGTGCCGGTGCATCCGCCGGTGCCGGTGCATCCGCCGGTGCCGGTGCCGGTTCCGCCGCCGGACGCGCCTACCTCAGCCGGGCCAGCGCGCGGCGGCGTGACCGGCAGGACGCGAACGCCAAGGCGGCGGCCGAGGCCGACGCCGTCGACGCGGAGTTGCGGCGGTACGCCATCGCCGCGACGCGGCACCGCCCGCAGAGCGAACGGCTGACGGGCCGGCGCGCCCCCCAACTGCTCAATGCCGCCTACCTGGTGGAGGACGCCGAGTGCGCCGCCTTCACCGGCGCCCTGGCCCGGCTCGCCGCCGCCGGCCGCCATCCGGCCGTGGAGGTCAACGCCTCCGGCCCGTGGATCCCGTACTCCTTCGCCCGCTGGGACGAGGAACCGGACGCCACTGAACCGGGCCGCTCAGAGCCGGGCCACCAGACACCGGACCACACGGAAACCGGCCGCTCGACACCGGACCACGGGGAACCCGGCCGCTCGGAACAGGCCCTCACGAAGCAGGAGGTCCGCGCATGACCGTCCCGGACACCCGTACGCCGGGCCCAGCGCCCGTGCCCTGGGGCGGTCCGGAGCCGTACGCACCGGTCGGGGTGCCCCTGGTCGACCTGCTGGACCGGGTGCTGGCGACCGGTGTGGTCGTCAGCGGAGACCTGGTCCTGGCCATCGCCGACGTGCCGCTGGTGCGGATCTCCCTGCACGCCCTGCTGTCCTCGGTGAACGAGCGGGTGCCCGCCCCATGGCCGGACAGCGGGCCGCTGTGACCGCGCCCCGGGCCCACGCCCTCGATCTGGACCCCGAGCGGGTCACGAACGACCTGGCCGCCCTGGTCCTCACCGTCGTGGAGCTGCTGCGCCAGCTCATGGAACGTCAGGCCGTGCGCCGCTTCGACGAGGGCACGCTGAGTACGGAGCAGGAGGACCGGCTCGGCACGGCGCTGATGCTGCTCGACGAGCGCATGGACGACCTGTGCGCACAGCACGGCCTGAGCCGCGCCGACCTGAACCTCGACCTGGGCCCGCTGGGCCCGCTCCTCGCCGACCCGGAGCCGTAGGAGCCGCGCGCCGGGCCGGAAGGCGGTCAACACCCGGGACGAGTGATCGCTATGATGGCGGCGAATCGCTCAAACGAACATTCTCGGGTGGGGAGACCTGATGCGGGAGCCGGTCGATCTCAGGCGCCAGCGGATTCTGGCGGCGGTCCAGGCACGCGGTACCGCGCGCGTGCGCGATCTCGCCGACGAGTTGCAGGTCTCCGTGGTGACGGTGCGCCGGGACGTGGAGGAGCTGACACGCGAGGGCCGGCTGCGGCGCGGCCACGGCGTCGTACGGTCCACCCTGCCCGCCGAGGAGGCGCCCGCCAGGGACGCGCCCGCCGACGCGGCGGCCGGGGACCGGGTGGCCGTGGTGGTCCCCGTGCGGCACTCGTACCTCACCGAGGCCCTGCACGGCGCCCGCACGGTCCTGGAGGAGGCCGGAGTCCGCATGGCCCTGCATCTCGCGCCGCAGGCCCCCGGTACCGAGCGCCCACTGGTGGAGCGGGCCCTGGCCGACGGGGCGCACGGGTTGCTCATCGCCCCCCGCTGGCGCGGCCGGGCCGAGGAGGAGGCCGACCACGAGTGGCTCGCCGCGCTCGGGGTGCCGACGGTGCTGATGGAGCGCCGCCCGTGGCGCGGCAGCGCGCTGCACGCCCTGGACTCGGTGTGTTCGGACCACTGGTACGGCGCGCATCTGGCCGTGGAGCACCTGGTCGGGCTCGGTCACCGGCGCGTCGTGTTCGCGACGCGTCACGACAGCCCCACCGCGCGCTCGCTGCGGGCCGCCTTCGCCGAGATCGCCGAGGCGCATCCGCTGGTGGAACGGTGGGCGTGGACGCTCGTCGCGCCGGAGGCCGGAGGCGACGGGCCCTACTCGGCGGACGAGACGGCCGAGTTGCCGGCGCTGATGCGCAAGGTGGGTGCGACGGCCATGGTGCTGCACGGCGACGTGGACGCGCTGATGATCGTCCAGCGGCTGGCCCAGGACGCGGTACGCGTGCCGGAGGACTGCTCGGTCGTGGCGTACGACGATGTCGTGGCGGGGCTCGGCTCGCCGCCGCTGACGGCCGTCTCGCCACCGAAGACGGAGGTCGGCCGCATGGCCGCGGAGCTGCTGCTCCAACGGCTGTCCGAGACGCCCGGAAGCCGGCCGGGGCGGCGCGTGGAGCTGCTGCCCCGTCTGATGGTGCGGGGATCGACGGACCGCGTGGACGACGACGGATGACCTGCCGACAGTTTTGATCGTTTGAGCGTTTCATTTTCTTCTGATCGATCTCTTGACCGTTTGATTCAGGGCGATCAGGATTCCCGTGTCCCGAACAGTCGGGTCCGCACCACGCGGACCCGCAGGAGCCGCGGGAGGCGCCATGCCCGGACGACCCAATCGTCGGTCCGTGCTCGCCGCGATGGCCGCCGTACCCCTGACAGGAGCCGTGAGCGCCTGCAGCGGGGGGAACGGCGCATCGTCGGCCCGCACGGGCAGCACCACGCACATCACCTTCTGGTCCGCCCTGCGCGGCAGCCAGGAGGTGGTCGACGCGTTCAACCGCACGCACCGCACCGTCCAGGTGGAGTTCCAGCAGATCCCCTCCGGCGGACAGGGCGGCTACGCCAAGCTCAGCAACGCCGCGCGGGCGGGCAACGCGCCCGACGTCGCCACCATCGAGTATCCGCAGGTACCCGGGTACGCCATCGACGGCGTCGCCCGCGACATCACCGACCTCGTCAGCGACGGCCTGCGCCGCAAGCTGCTGCCGCAGGCACTCGGCCTGACCACCTTCGAACGCCGGGTGTTCGCCGTCCCGCTGGACGTGGAGCCCATGGTGATGCACTACCGCGCCGATCTGTTCGACCACTACGACCTCGAACCCGCGCGCACCTGGGACGAGTTCGCCGAACAGGCCGCGACCGTGCACCGCGAGGCACCCGACCGGCGGCTGGTGCTGTTCCCCAGCGACGGGATGACGCAGTTCGCCGCATACGCCTGGCAGGCGGGCGCCCGGTGGTTCGACACCTCGCGCGGCGCCTGGAACGTCTCCCTCGCAGACGCGCCCTCCCGGCGGGTCGCGGACTACTGGCAGGGACTCATCGACCGGGACGACGTCTTCATGAACGCCGTCGAGAGCAGGCAGTCCGACGCGCAGATCGGCAACGGCCAGGTTCTCACCCGGCTCAGCGGCGCCTGGGACGCCGGGGCGCAGATGAACGCGCGGCCCGGGCAGAAGGGCCAGTGGCGGATCGCGCCGCTGCCGCAGTGGGACACCGGCAACCCGTCCGCCGGCACACACGGCGGCTCCACGTTCGCCGTCACCGAGGACAGCCGTCATCCCGAGGCCGCGATGGAGTTCATCGAGTGGCAGGTCTCCCACCCCGACGCCCTGCGCGCCCGTCTCTCCAGCGGCACCAGCAGCCAGTACCCGGCCGTCCCCGGCCTGGTCTCCGTGGGCCGCGACGCCTTCGACCGGTCGTACTACGGCGGACAGGACATCTACACCCTGTTCGAGCAGGAGGCCGAGCGGATCGGCGAACAGTGGCTGTGGGGGCCGCGGATGAGCGCCACCCAGAAGGTCATGCAGGACTCCTTCGCCCGGGTCGGTGCCGGCCAGGGCTCGCTCGTCGAGTCACTGCGCACCGCACAGGAGGGCACCATGCCCGACCTCAAGGCCCTCGGCCTGTCCACCACTCAGCACAGCACCTGAGCCGACGAAAGGCAGGTGACACCCCCATGACCACGACCACCCAGCCACGGGTGCCGGCCGGCGCCTCGCGCACCACCACCCCGGCGCCCTCCGCGTCCGGGCTGCGCGCCCGCAGAGCCGCCAAGCGCCGGCAACTGACCGCCGCCGGCGTCCTGATGACCCCGTTCTTCGCCCTGCTGGTCACCGTCTTCCTGATCCCCGTCGGCACCGCCGTCCACCTCAGCTTCTTCAGCGACGACCAGCCCGGCCTCGGCTTCGGCCCCGAACGCACGATCTTCGTCGGGCTCCGCTCCTACACGGCCGTGCTCACCGACCCGACCTTCCTCGGCGGGCTCGGCACGGTCGCGCTGTACTGCCTTATCTACATCCCCCTGATGGTCGTCGGCGCACTCGCCCTCGCCCTGCTGCTGGACTCCGGTGTGGTCCGGCTGCGCGCCTTCGCCCAGCTCGCGCTGTTCCTGCCGCACGCGGTGCCGGGCATCATCGCGGCACTGATCTGGCTGTATCTGTACACGCCCGGCATCAGCCCGGTCATCGAGCTCTTCGCGCAGGGCGACATCACGATCGACTTCCTGGGCGTGCACACGGTCGTCCCGTCCATCGTGAACATCGCCGTGTGGAGCAACCTCGGCTACAACATGGTGGTCTTCTACGCCGCCCTGCAGGCCGTGCCCCGCGAGGTGATCGAGGCGTCCGTCGTCGACGGCGCCGGGCCGGTGCGCACGGCGCTCCAGGTGAAGACGCCGCTGGTGCGGGCCTCGATCGTCATGGTCGCCATCTTCACCCTGATCTGGGCGCTCCAGCTCTTCACGGAGCCGATGCTGCTCAACCAGTCCTCCCCCATGGTCAGTTCCCGTTTCTCGCCGAGCATGTACATCTACGACGCGGCCTTCACCCGCAACAACTACAGCCTCGCGGCGGCCGCCTCGGTGGTCCTGCTGGTGTGCACCATCGCCCTGTCCTACGGCGTCACCCGCTTCACCGGCCGCGCCGACTCCGAGGAGGCCCGATGAGCGCCACCGACAGTTCCCTGCTGCGCCCGGGACTGCTGGGCCGGGCGACGGTCAACGTGGTCGTCGCGATCTCCGTCCTCTACACGCTGCTCCCCGTGCTGTGGCTGGTGCTCGCCGCCTCGAAGACCCGGGACGCGCTGTTCAGCAGCGATCTGCTGTCCCTGGGCGACTTCTCCTTCGGACAGAACCTCACGGACCTGTTCGCCATGGACGGCGGTCTGTACGGCCGCTGGTACGTCAACAGCCTGCTGTACGCGGTGCTGGGCGCCGCGGTCGGCGCGCTGGTGAGCGTCGCCTGCGGCTACGCCTTCGACAAGTACCGCTTCCGGCACAAGGAGAAACTGTTCGGCCTGGTCCTCGCCGCGGTCATGGTGCCGCAGACCGTCCTCGCGCTGCCGCTGTACCTGATGGCCTCCGAGGCCGGCCTGGTCAACACCTTCTGGGCGGTGTTCATCCCGGTGCTGTTCAACCCGTTCGGCGTCTACCTCGGCCGCATCTTCGCGCGGGGCTATGTGCCCGACGAGGTGCTGGAGGCGGCGCGGGTGGACGGGGCGGGCGAGCTGACCACGTACGTCCGGGTGGCGCTCAGGATGCTCGGCCCCGGTCTGATCACCGTCTTCCTCTTCCAGCTGACCGCGATCTGGAACAACTTCTTCCTGCCCATGGTGATGCTGTCCGACCAGGACCTGTATCCCGTCAGCCTCGGCCTGTACCAGTGGAACAGCGCGGCGTCCGTCTCGCCGGAGTACTACCCCGTGGTGATCATGGGTTCACTGCTCGCCGTACTGCCGCTGATCCTCGCCTTCGTCCTGCTCCAGCGCTTCTGGCGGAGCGGACTGACCGCCGGAGCCGTCAAGTGACACCGCACGCCCCCGACCGTGGTCCCCGGCCCCGTGCCGCCGTGGCCATGTCCCCGGACGCCGCCTCGGCCGTCCTCGACCCGCAGTCGCTCGGCGAGTTCCGCCGGGTCTGCGATCTCGCTCCGCTCCCCGTGCTGGACGACCTGTCCACGCCACGGGCCAGGTCCGTGCTGGCCGACGTCGACCTGCTGATCACCGGCTGGGGCTGTCCGCCGCTGGACGCGGATGTGCTGCGGGCGGCGCCCCGGCTGCGGGCCGTGGTGCACACGGCGGGCAGTGTGCGCGGTCACGTCACCGACGCCTGCTGGGCGCGGGGCGTCGAGGTCTCCTCGGCCGCCGCGGCCAACGCGCTGCCGGTGGCCGAGTACACGCTCGGCATGATCCTGCTCACCGGCAAGCGGGTGCTGGAGCGGGCCCACGACTTCCGGGTGTCCCGGACGCGCGGCAACTGGCTGCGCACCTCGCGCGGCATCGGCAACTACCGCCGCACGGTGGGCATCCTGTCGGCGTCGCTGATCGGCCGCCGGGTCGTCGAGCTGCTGCGGCCGCACGACATCGACGTGCTGCTGCACGACCCGTACGTCAGTGACGCGGAAGCCGCCGAACTCGGCGTCGAGCGCGTTGAGTTGGCGGAGCTGTTCCGCCGCTGCGACACCGTCAGCGTGCACACCCCACTGCTGCCCACGACGCGCGGGCTGGTGGGCCGTGCCCTGATCGACGCCATGCCGGCGGACGCCGTGCTGATCAACACCTCCCGCGGGGCGGTCGTCGAGCAGGAGGCGCTCACCGACGCGGTCCGGGCGGGCCGGGTCCGGGCGGTGCTGGATGTCACCGATCCCGAGGTGCTGGCGCCGGACCACCCGCTGTGGGACTGCGAGAACGCCCTGATCACCCCGCATCTCGCCGGCTCCGAGGGCAACGAGTGGCGCCGCCTGGCCGACCACGCCCTCGCCGAGACGACCCGCTGGGCGTCCGGTGCCGGCTTCCTCCATCCCGTACGACGCGAAAGGCTGGCGTTCCTGGCATGAGCATCCCGTTCGAACTGCCCACCGAGGACCGTACGTCGAGCCCGTACACCGGTTACACCCGGGACCACTGGGAAGCCGTGGCGGACGGGCTGCTGTGGGCCGCGTGGCGCTGGGGCACCCCGGGCTGCGCCCTGCTCGACCTGCCGGGACGCCCCTCGCGCTCGGGCGTGCGCTCCGACGGGCTGGAGGGGTTCGCCCGGACGTTCCTCGCGGCGGCCTTCCGCGTCGCCGGCGCGGACGGCGCGGATCCGCACGGCTGGCTGGACCGCTACGCGCGCGGCCTGGCCTCGGGCACGCTTTCCCCGGGCCGCGACGACACCGAGTCCTGGCCGCTGATCCTCGACCACGACGTGCAGGGCCAGCCCATGGTCGAGTCGGCGTCGGTCGCGCTCGGGCTGCGGCTGACCGCGCCCTGGCTGTGGAAGCACCTGGACTCGGGGGTGCAGGACCGGGTGGAGGAGTGGCTGCGCGGGGCGCTCAGACACGTGCCGGCGCCGAACAACTGGTACCTGTTCCCCTACACGGTCGCCGGGTTCCTGGAGTCGGTCGGCCGCGGGGACGCGGAGACCGCCGCGGCCCGTGGGCGGGCGCTGGAGCTGATGGAGGGCTGGTACCGGGGCGAGGGCTGGTACGCCGACGGCGACGGACGCGCCTTCGACCACTACAACGGCTGGGCGCTGCACCTCTACCCGGTTCTCGACGCCCACCTCGGCGGCGACACCGGGCAACTCGCCCGGTACGGCGACCGCCTGCGCGCGCACCTCGAGGGCTATGCCCTGATGTTCGGTGCGGACGGGGCTCCGCTGCACTACGGCCGCTCGCTGTCCTACCGTTTCGCCGCCAGTGCCGCCGTGGGTCTTGGCGCGGTCACCGGGCACACGCCGCTGACGCCGGGCGCCTCGCGGCGGGTGGCGAGCGGCAGTCTGCGGTACTTCATGGAACGCGGCGCGCTGACCGACGACGGGCTGCTGAGCCTGGGCTGGCACGGCCCGCACGAGGCCACCCTCCAGCCGTACTCCGGCCCCGCCTCCCCCTACTGGGCGTCGAAGGCGTTCGTGTCGCTCCTCGCCCCCGCCGGTCATCCGCTGTGGACGGCCACGGAGGAGGCGGCGCCGGTGGAGGAGGCGGACCGGGTGCTGGCGCTGGCCGCGCCCGGGCTGCTGGTGCAGGCGACGCGCGGCGACGGAATCGTACGGCTGCACAACCACGGCAGCGACCATGTCCGGCCGCACGAGGGCGAGTCGGCCGCTGAGGACGACCCGCACTACGGGCGGCAGGCGTATTCCACCCGGACCGGCCCCACGGCGTCCGTGAACGTCGCCGACAATCATCTGTCGGTGGAGGTCGGCGGACGGCGCAGTGTGCGGCCTCGTGTCCACCCGCTCGGCGCGGGGCAGGGCGACGGCTGGGGCTGGGCGGCGTCCTGGCACCGGCCCGCCTTCGCCGGCGGGCCCCCGATGGTGCCGGGGCTGCGGGTGGAGAGCGTGACGGTGGCGCGGGGGCCGTACGAACTGCGGGTGCACCGGGTGGTCGGGGCGCCGGCCGGCGCACGCCTCACGCACACCGGGTGGGCCATCGGCCCCGACGACCCCCTGGTCTCGGCGCTGCACGGACTGCACGGCTGGCTTGCCGGGCCGGAGACGGTCCGCGCCCCGCAGGGCACCGCCTACGTGCCGTGGGCCGAGCTGCCCCGGCTGTCCGGCGACGCGGGCGGCACTTCCCTGCACGTCTGCCTGGCCGCGCTCACCGGTGAGCCGGGTCCCGGTCCGCTCGCGGAGGCGGTCACGGAGGTCGTGGCCGTCGACGCCGGCGTCGACGTGGTCTGGGCGGACGGCGGTGGACGCACCCGGGTCTCGTTCGAACCGGTGGGGGTGACGCACGAGGTGACGCACGAGGCGGGCTGAGGCAGCCCGGTTCACCTCATGGCCTCCGAGGGCCCCGACCGGTGCACCCCGGTCGGGGCCCTCCCCTCGTGCGTACACCCTCCGTGCGCCCTCTCTCCGTGCACCCCGTGTGTGCTCCCCCGTGCGCACGCCTCCGGTGGCGCGCACTCCCCGGCTCGGTGACGCTGGTACGGCACCGGCTCGAGCACCGGTGAGAAGGAGCTCCCCCCATGCGCAAGTCGTCGTGGGCCGTGATCGCGGCGGCCGTGGCCCTGCCGGTGCTGTGCGCCGCTCCGGCGGAGGCCGCCGTACCCAGCGCCACGCACCTTCCGGCCTTCCGGGGGACCTGACGGTGACCGAGTGCCTCCAGGGCGGCGGAGTGATCGTCGTCTCGGCGGACGGGGAGAGGACGGGCCCCTCCACGGCGCGTCGCCAGGGCGGCGCCCACGACGGGGAGACCACCACCTGGGCCGACCGCCCCGGTTCCCTCGCGTCCATGCCTTGAGTGCCGCTCACTGGGTACGCGGTCACGGCCCATCACGGCAGTCGGTACTCGAACACGACCGGCCGCGTGCAGCGGCCCGCCCAGAACGGAGAGAAGGCTCATGAGCGAGGCCAACCCCCTCAAGCGGGTAGCCCACAAGGTCACCGAGAGCCTGCAGGGCGACGGTGGCGGACCGGCGGACGGGATTCCCGGCAAGCCCGGCCCCGAGACGCCGACCGTCGCCGAACCCACCGAACCCCGCGAGCCGCTGCCCCCCAAGCCGGACCAGAGCGGCCCGGACACCGTCTCGCCGACCGGTCAGCCCACGGGAGCCGACCAGGCCCGGGTTGCGCAGTCCGGCAGCTACCTGACGAACGCTCAGGGCACACGGATGTCCGACACCGACCACTCGCTCAAGGCGGGGCCGCGCGGGCCCGTACTGCTGCAGGACCATCATCTGCGCGAGAAGGTCATGCACTTCGACCACGAGCGCATCCCGGAGCGCGTGGTGCACGCCCGGGGCGCGGGCGCGCACGGGGTCTTCCAGAGCTACGGCACGGCGGCCTCCGTGACCAAGGCCGGGTTCCTCGCCGCGGACGTGGAGACGCCGGTGTTCACGCGGTTCTCCACGGTGGTCGGCTCGCGGGGGTCGTCGGACACGGTGCGCGACACCCGCGGTTTCGCGACGAAGTTCTACACCAGCGAGGGCGTCTTCGACCTGGTCGGCAACAACATCCCGGTCTTCTTCATCCAGGACGCCATCAAGTTCCCGGACGTGGTGCACGCCGCGAAGCCTCATCCGGACCGGGAGATCCCGCAGGCGCAGAGCGCGCACGACACCTTCTGGGACTTCGTCTCGCTGCACACCGAGGCGACCCACCACACCATCTTCTTCATGGGCGACCGCGGCATCCCGCGCTCCTACCGGATGATGGAGGGCTTCGGCGTCCACACCTTCCGGCTGGTGAACGCGGAGGGCGAGACCACGCTGGTGAAGTTCCACTGGAAGCCCAAGCTGGGCGTGCACTCCCTGGTCTGGGACGAAGCCCAGATGATCAACGGCATCGACCCGGACTTCCACCGCCGGGACCTCGCCGACGCGATCGAGGCGGGCGCGTACCCGCAGTGGGAGCTGGGCATCCAGACCTTCCCCGACAACCCGGAGCAGACCTTCGAGGGCATCGACCTCCTGGACCCGACCAACATCGTGCCCGAGGAGCTCGCCCCGGTGCAGCCGGTCGGACTGCTGACCCTGAACCGCAACCCGTCGAACTTCTTCGCCGAGACGGAGCAGATCGCCTTCCACGTCGGTCACCTCGTACCGGGCATCGACATCACCGACGACCCGCTGCTCGCGGGGCGGCTGTTCTCGTACCTGGACACGCAGATCACTCGACTCGGTGGTCCCAACTTCCCGCAGTTGCCCATCAACCGCCCCCAGGCCCCGGTCAACGACATGCTGCGCGACGGCATGCACCAGACGGCCGTGCACCGGGGGGTGGCGCCCTACCGTCCCAACTCCCTGGACGGCGGCTGCCCGTTCATGGCCGGGGCGGCCGACGGCGCGTACGTCGAGGCGCCGGTACGGGTTCCGGAGTCGAGGAAGGTACGGGACGCGCCGGAGTCGTTCGCGGACCACTTCAGCCAGCCGCGGCGGTTCTGGCTGAGCATGAGCCCGGTGGAGCGCGAGCACATCATCGGCGCCTACACCTTCGAGCTGGGCAAGTGCTACGAACAGCCCGTCAGGGAACGGACGCTTCAGGTCCTGGCCAACATCGACCCCGAGCTCTGCGCGGGCGTCGCCGAGGGCCTCGGTCTGCCCGCGCCGAAGCCGACCGTGCCACTGGCCGACGTGGAGCCCAGCCCGGCACTGTCCCAGGTCGGCCGGACCTGGCCCCTCGACGGCCGGGTCATCGGCATCGTCACCGGCGGCGCGGACCTGGAGGGCGTGACGGCCGTCCGGGAGGCGGTGCTGAACGCCGGGATGGTGCCGCTGGTCGTGGCGCCGACCGGCGGCACCATCGGCTCCGGCGACGCGGCGCTGACCGTCCAGCGCAGCTACGTCACCGCGCGGTCCGTCGAGTTCGACGCCGTCCTGGTGGCGGGGACGCCCGACATGGGCGGCGACGCCTACACCCCGCGGGACTACAAGGCCACTCCGCCGCCCGCGCAGCCGGGGACGATCGACCCCCGGGTGAGCCTCATGGTGTCGGAGGCGTACCGGCACGGCAAGGCGATCGGTGTCTGGGCGGGCGGCGAGGCCGCGCTCGACGCGTCGGGCGTGCCCGCCGACGCCGCCGGTGTGGTCGTCGCGGCGTCCGGCACGGCGGCCCTGGAGCAGGTCACGGAGCTGATGGGCGCCCACCGGGTGTGGGAACGCTTCACCACTCCCCGAGGTTGATCCGCGCACCCGCCGGGCCGGTCGCCGTCTTCGGCGCCCGGCCCGGCGGCGCGTCCAGCACCCGGCCGGCGGTGGTGTGCTCGGCACTCGACCGGCAGCACGTTCGGCACCGGGCCGGCAGCGCGTTCAGCACAGGACGTTCAGCGCTCCGGGGAGCACTCTCGCCGTGACGGGGACGACGGCCTCGACCTCGCCGTCGGCGCCGTAGGGTATGGCCCGGTCGGCCTCGATGCGGACCTCCCGCCCCCGCAGGACGCGCACCTGGGGCCTGCGTACGTGGGCGCCCGAGCCGAGCTCGTTCATGAGGGCGAAGAACAGCCGCCGGGGCGCGTCGTGGATCATCACGACCTCCAGCAGGCCGTCGTCGACCCGGGCGGAGGGTGCGATAAGGCGGTTGAAGCCGTAGTACCCGGAGTTGGCGGCCACCGCGGTGTAGCCGGTGAACGCGTGCTCCTCCCCGTCGACGGTGACGCGGTAGCGCGTCGCGCGCCAGGTGGTGATCGCGCGCAGCGCGCCGGCGTAGTAGGAGGCGGTGCCGCGCAGCAGGCGCGCGTTGTTGGCGTGGTGGTTGGCGAGTGCGTCGACCCCGGCGTAGACGCTGCCGAGGACGACAGTGCGGTCGTGGACGGCAGAGGTGACCTCGATGGTGTCCACGGGGCGGGGCTCACCCCGCAGCAGCACCTCGGCGAGGGCGGCGGGCTCGGTGGGCAGGGCCAGGGCGCGGGCGAAGTCGTTGCCGCGGCCGGCCGGGACGAGGCCGAGCGCGGTGCCGGTGCCGCTGAGGGCACCGCCGATTCCGCCGGCCATGCCGTCGCCGCCGACGGCGAGCACCACCCGGTCCCGCTGCCCGGCCCGCCGGGCGATCTCCCGGGCGTGCGCGAGGCTGCCGCTGTACTCGGTCTCCAGCTCGGCCCCCGCCTCCCGCAGCAGCCGGGCCACCCCGAGCAGCGCGGCGGCCGAGGTGGCGCCGCCGGCGGTGGGGTTGACGACGGCGGTGAACTGTCGCATCGAAGTGCCTCCGGGCTGTCGGGTGGTGTCGATGGTGCCGGACTGTTGTCCCACGCGGTGGGAGCGTGCTGTGCCGGGGAGTCAGTCCTCGGGCAGCAGGACGCCCGGGCTGAGCAGTCCGGCGGGGTCCAGGCTCCGCTTGACCGCGCGCAGTGCCTCGACGCCGAGGGGGCCCGCCTCCCTGACGTACCAGTCGCGGTGGTCGGTGCCGACGCCGTGGTGGTGGGTGATGGTGCCGCCCGCGGTGAGGATCGCCTCGTTGGCGGCGTGCTTGGCCCGGGTCCAGTGCGCCACGGCGTCGTCGCCCTGGGCGGACACGACGGTGAAGTACAGGCAGGCGCCGTTCTCGTAGACGTGCGAGATGTGGCACATGACCAGCGGCGGGGTGCCGGCCTCGGTGAGGGTGCCGGTGAGCGCGTCGCGGACGGCGGTGTACAGGGCGGGGACACGGGACCAGTAGGTCGCCGTCTCCAGGGTCTCGGCGAGCGCCCCCGCGTCGAGCAGGGAATCTCGCAGGTACGGCGCCGAGTAACGGCCGTGGGCCCAGCGCTCCCCCGGTCCCTCGCCGGCGAAGGTGCCGCCGCTCTCGCGCAGTACGGCGGCGGCGCCGGCGCGGCGGTACGCGGTGTCCTCCTCGGTGCCCTCGAAGCCGACGACCGCCAGGCATCCGGTGTCCTGCCGGTCGAGGGCGGCGCCGATGGCGTCGGGCTGGGCGAGGCCGATCAGGGTCTCCGTCTCGTCGGAGAGCCGCAGCACCGTGGGGCGCGGGCCGTCCTGGGCGAGGCGGCGCAGGGCCGCGGCGCCCTCGGCGAAGGAGGCGAAGCGCCAGCCCTCGTAGCGGCGGGCCTCCGGGGCGGGCCTCACCCGCACGGTGACGGAGGTGATGACGCCGAGGGCGCCCTCGGAGCCGAGCACGAGCTGGCGCAGGTCGGGGCCGGCCGCCGAGCGCGGGGCTCGGCCGGTGTCGAGGGTGCCCGTCGGGGTGGCGAGGGTGAGGCCGAGGACCATCTCGTCGAAGCGGCCGTAGCCGGCGGAGGCCTGTCCACTGGAGCGGGTCGCGGCGAAGCCGCCGATGGTGGCCCACTCGTAGGACTGCGGAAAGTGGCCGAGGGTGTAGCCGTGTTCGGCGAGGAGCGCCTCGGCCTCGGGGGCGCGCAGGCCCGGTTGGAGCGTGACCGTGCGGGAGACCTCGTCGAGGTCGAGCAGGCGGTTCATGCGGCGAAGGTCGAGGGCGACGAAGGCGCCGTCACGCCCAGGCGCGAGCCCGCCGACGACGGAGGTGCCGCCGCCGAAGGGGACGAGGGCCAGGCCGTGTCCGGCGCAGGCCTCCAGCACGGCGAGCACCTCGTCGTGGCTGTCCGGCAGGACGACGGCGGCCGGGGTGCCGGCGGTGTCGCCGGTCCGCATCCGCAGCAGGTCGGGGGTGGACTTGCCGCGGGTGTGGCGGATGCGGCTCTCCGCGTCCGTACGCACATCGTCCGGGCGGTCGCCGACGGCGGCCTGCATCGCGCGGCGGGCGGCTTCGTCCAGCAACGACCCGGGGACGTCGATCTCCTCCAGCGGGACGCGGGCCGCGTCGCGGGGCTTGACGCCGAGCAGTTCGCGCAGCAGTCCGGTCACCGTGTCGGGCAGCGGAGTCGCACGGGCCGGGTCGCCCCAGCCGTTCCACAGCATGTCCATCGCCTGTCGTCCTCACGGTCGGTTCGGGTGATGCCGTCGGTGGGCCGTCCATCGTCCATGCCGCCCGGTTGCCGTCCGAACGGCATCGAGAGGACGCCGGGACGGCATCGGGTCGCGGTTTCGCACGACCCCACTGGCGTTACACTGTTACACATGACGCCTAATCGTCACAACAACTCGGGCCGCCGGAACACCTCGGACAACGACACGGTGCTGGACGCCGTACGCGACTGCGTCATGGCGGTCGGGGTCCGCCGTACGACGATGACCGACGTCGCCCGCCGCGCCGGCGTCTCCCGGATGACGCTGTACCGGCGCTACCCGGACGTGCGGACCCTGGTCGGCGACCTGATGACCCGGGAGTGGATCGCGGTGGCCACCGGGGCCGTCCCCGGGCCCCGGCCGGGCGAGGGCACCCGCCCGCGCATCGTCGAGGGACTCGTGACCGGGGTCGAGGCGTTCCGCGCCCATCCCCTCTTCCGCAAGATCGTCGACGTCGATCCCGAGCTGCTCCTGCCCTACGTCCTCGACCGGCGCGGGGCGAGCCAGGAGGCCCTGCTGGGGCTGCTGGCCGACGCGCTCGCCGAGGGCCACGCCGACGGGTCGGTGCGCCCGGCCCACGCCGGGCGGCAGGCACGCTCCGTGCTGCTGATCGTCCAGTCCTTCGCCCTGTCGCTGCGGACCATGACCGCCGAGGACGACGCCGACCTGACCTCCGCGGCCTTCCTGGCGGAACTGCGCACCGTCCTGGAGAGGACCCTCACGCCATGAGCTCCACCAGCAGCCCCGCCGCCGGGGCCGCCCTGTCCGCCGCGCGGCGCTCGCGAGAGCTCACCGACACCGTGGGCGGCCCCCTCGTGGACGTCCTGGTCGTCGGTCTCGGCGCGACCGGCGCCGGCGCCGCCCTGGACGCCGCTGCCCGCGGCCTGAGCGTCGTCGCCGTGGACGCCCACGACCTGGCCTTCGGCACCTCCCGCTGGAGCTCCAAGCTCATCCACGGCGGCCTGCGCTACCTCGCCTCCGGCCAGCTCGACGTCGCCCACGAGAGCGCCGTGGAGCGCGGTGTGCTGATGGAGCGCACCGCGCCCCACCTGGTGCGCGCCCAGCCGTTCGTGCTGCCGCTGACTCCCATGGTCTCCCGTGGTCGGTCCGCGCTGGCCCGGGCCGGTTTCCGGGCCGGCGACACCTTGCGGCTGGCGGCACGCACGGCCCGCGCCACGCTGCCGGCGCCCCGTCGGCTGTCCGCCGTGGAGACCCGCCACCTCGCGCCGGCGCTGCGCTCCGACCGGCTGCGTGGCGGGCTGCTGTCCTGGGACGGCCGGCTCACCGACGACGCCCGGCTGGTGACCGCGCTGGCCCGGACCGCCGCCGCGCGCGGTGCCCGGATCCTGACGCGGGTGAGGGCCCTGGAGCTGACCTCCTCCGGCGCCCGGACACGTGACGAACTCACCGGGGAGGAGGGCGTGATCCGTGCCCGCGCGGTGATCAACGCCTCCGGTGTGTGGGCCGGTGGCCTGGTCGACGGCATCCGGGTGCGGCCCTCCCGCGGCACCCACCTGGTCCTGCGCTCCGACCGGCTCGGCCCGCTGCCCGCCGGACTGCACGTGCCGATCCCCGGTGAGACCAACCGCTTCGTCCTCGTCCTGCCCCAGGACGACGGCCGGGTGTACGTCGGTCTGACCGACGAGCCCGTCGACGGGGACATCCCGGACGTGCCCGAGGTACCGGAGGCCGACGTCGGCTTCCTGCTCGACGTGCTCGGCTCCGTACTCGACCTACCCGTCCACCGCGCGGATGTGGTGGGCACCTTCGCGGGCCTGCGCCCTCTGCTTGACACCCCCGGCGCCGACCGGTCCGGCAGCGGGCCCCGCACGGCGGACGTCTCGCGCAGACACGCCGTGCTCACGTCGTCCCAGGGCGTGATCACCGTGGTCGGCGGCAAGCTCACCACGTACCGGCGCATGGCCGAGGACGCCGTGGACACCGCCGTCGCCGCCCACCGCCTCGGCGCCGGACCGTCCTCCACCGCCGCACTGCCGCTGGTCGGCGCCGCCGCGCCGCACACCCTGGCCGCGCTGCGGGCACCGCGCCGCCTGGTACGGCGCTACGGCACCGAGGCGCCCGACGTCCAGGCGCTCGCCGACCGGGATCCCCGGCTCGGGGAGCGCGTCCTGCCGGACCACCCCGTCACCGGGGCCGAGCTGCTCTGGGCACTGCGTCACGAAGGCGCCCTCGACGAGGCCGACCTCCTGGACCGCCGCACCCGCATCGGGCTGGTGCCCGAGGACCGGGCGGCGGCGCTGGAGGCCGTACGCGGTTTCGTCGGCGAGGCCGCGGACCGGCGGGGCTGACAACCCGGGGCCGGCCCGGTCCGGTCCTTCGGCCCCGCCGGGGGGCAGGTCAGACGCCCTGTCCTCCGTCCTGGACGGCCTTGCGGACCTTCGCCTCCAACTTGTGCCGGGACTGACCCCCCTCCTTGACGTACTCCGTCATCGCGGTCTGCGCGTCCCGGTCCAGGTCGCGCCAGGCCCGTACGGCGGTCTCGTAGGTGTGCGACTGCCGCGCGGTCCACTGATGCTGCGTGGGAGGCCCGTACGAGTCCCGCAGCTCCTGGACCCGGTGCTGTGCCAGGTCCGCCGCGCGACGCTTGTGCACGAGCTCTTCGAATGTGTGAGCCACCACACTTCGACCGTAGTCAGAGGAGCGCCGTCGCGCGCGTCGAGTCCTTCACGGCCGGTCCGCGCGGGCCCGGTCCGCGCAAGTGGCCCACGCGGGCCCCGGAGAGCCTTAGCATCAAGCCACCAGTGACGGCCGGGCATATGCGAGAAGTGAGGCGAGCGTGGCGGACATCGACGGAGCGGCAGTACCGGAGCGGCTGCTGATCACCCGTACCACCACGGGCGACGGCGTCGGCATCGTCATCCTCGCGGGAGAAGTCGATCTCGACGGCAGCAGTCAGCTCCACGACGTCCTGCTGTCCTGTGTGCAGAGCGCGCCGGGCACGGTGGTCGACTTCGGCGAGGTGGCCTTCCTGGACTCCAGCGGCATAAACGTGCTGATCTCCGCGCACCGGGCAGCCGAGTCCCGCGGCGTCTGGCTCCGGCTCGCCGCGCCGCGGCACGCCGTCGAGCGCGTACTGCAACTCGTGGGCGTGGACGCCCTCATCGCCTGCTACCCGACCGTGAAGCAGGCCCTGGCCGGCTGAGGAGGGTCAGCGCAGCGGGAGGCGCGCGTACACCGTCTTTCCCGTCGCCCGGGGCTTGGTGATGACCTCGTCGCACAGCCGCGTCACGATCTCCAGACCGTGCCGGCCGACCCGCAGGGGGTCGCGGGGCAGGAAGGTGGGGAAGCCCTCACCCGTGTCCGACACCGCGATCTCCACGCCGTCGTCCAGCAGGGTCAGTTCCAGGCGGCAGGGGCCGGGCGCGTGGCGGAGCGCGTTCGTCACCAGCTCGCTGGCGACCAGGCGGGCGGCGTCCAGGAAGGTGTCGGCCAGGTCCACGCCCCGCTCGCCGAGCCGCGCGACGAAACCGTGCACGACGTCCCGGGAGGCCGGGATCATCGCCGATCCACCCCTGAACTCCACCACCGCGGACACGACCGGGGCGTCCGCGGCATCGGGTCTGTGCGCCGGAGTCATACAGAGCCTCACCGTCCGGTCCGGGGCCGAGTAGCCGAGTGGGGGAAGCGCTGGCCCCCGGCCCTTCACGATACGCATCACGGCGGCTTTCACGGCCTCTTTGCCCCAACTTCCGCCGGACGCGCCGTTTTTCGGACAGGTGCGAGCCAAGTGTGCCGGAAAGGGCACCGTCCCGGTCGGTGACGGGCACGGGGGCGTTTGGATCACGCCGGTATCGCGGGGCCCGGTACTCACCCGTGCGATCCGCGCGCGGGCCTGCGTCGCCGCTCCCGCGCCACCCGGACGGACGCACCGGGGCGGGAGACCCGGCCGGCGAGGCCGTGCTCGGCATGGCCGCCGCCGCTCCGTACCGGCCCGGGTCCGTCGGGTCGCTCCCGCACCGGGGGTGCCCCTCGCCTCCTGGGGCCCGGCAGTGTAGACATGAGCACATGGTCCGACTGATGGGTCGATCGGGAGAGCGGTCACCCCGTCGTCCCAGCGGCCCGCTCGCCCGGCACCTGCGAGACGCGGACCGGCCACGGCGGGGGACGGACGCGGGACGGCGGCGCGCCGCCGCAGTGCGCGCCGCCCTGTCCGGGCGCAGTGTCGCCGGCCAGGTCTTCGCCATGAACGTGGTCATCGTGCTGCTGCTCGTGGTGGCCGCGGCGGTCGCGCTGGTGCTCCAGGTACGGCGCGACAGCACGGTCGAGGCCCGTAACCGGTCCGTCGCCGTGGCCGCGACGTTCGCCCACTCCCCCGGCATCCGCGAGGCGCTGCGCGCTCCCGATCCCACGGCGGTGCTCCAGCCCCGGGCCGAGGCGGTGCGCCGGGCGACCGGTGTGGACTTCGTCGTGGTCATGAACACCGACGGCGTCCGCTACACCCACCCCGAGCCCGACCGCGTCGGCAGGGAGTTCGTGGGGAACATCGCCCCCGCGCTGGCCGGGGAGACGGTGACCGAGGAGATCGAGGGGACCATCGGCCCGCTGGTCCAGGCCGTCGTGCCCGTCGAGGCGCCCGACGGCAGGGTCGTGGGGCTGGTCTCGGCCGGGATCACGACGGAGAACGTGGGCGGCGCCGCCGAACGGCAGCTGCCGCTGGTGCTGATCGTGGCGGGCGTCGGGCTGGTCCTGGCGACGGCGGGCACGGCGCTCGTCAGCCGCCGGCTGATGCGGCAGACACACGGTCTGGGACCGCGCGAGATGACCCGGATGTACGAGCACCACGACGCGGTCCTGCACAGCGTCCGGGAGGGCGTGCTCATCGTCGGCGGCCAGGGGACGCTGCTGCTCGCCAACGACGAGGCGCAGCGCCTGCTCGCCCTGCCCGCCGACGCCGAGGGGCGGCACGTCACCGACCTCGGGCTCCCTGCCGACACGGCGGAGCTGCTGGCCTCCCGAAGGGTCGCCACGGACGAGGTGCACCTGGTCAAGGACCGCCTGCTGGCGGTCAACCAGCGGCCCACCGACGTGCGGGGCGGACCGGCCGGCAGTGTCGCCACCCTCCGCGACTCCACGGAGCTGCGGGCCCTGTCCGGGCGGGCGGAGACCGCCCGCGAACGCCTGGACATCCTGTACGCCGCCGGCGTGGGCATCGGCACCAGCCTGGACGTCGTCCGTACCGCCGAGGAGCTGGCGGAGCTGGCCGTGCCCCGGTTCGCGGACTACGTCAGCGTGGACCTGTTCGACACCGTGCTGGCCGGCGGCCAGCCGGGAGGCGTGACCCCGTTGCGTCGCGCCGCGCTCAGCGGCATCCGCGAAGAGGTCCCGCTCTACCCGGTGGGCCGGCAGATCCGCTTCGTCGACTCGTCCCCGCAGGGCCGGTCCCTGAACACCGGCCGGCCCGTCCTGGAGCCCCACCTCGGCGAGGCCCACGGCTGGCAGGCCCAGGACCTCGAACGCTCCGCGCAGGTGGTGGAGTACGGCGTCCACTCACTGATCACCGCGCCGCTGCGGGCGGGCACCCTGGTGCTCGGGGTGGTGAGCTTCTGGCGTTCGGGCAAGCCCGGGCCGTTCGACGAGGACGAACTGGCCCTCGCCGAGGAACTCGTCGCGCGCGCCGCGGTCTCCATCGACAACGCGCGCCGCTACACGCGCGAGCACAGCATGGCGGTGACCCTCCAGCGCAGTCTGCTGCCCCGCAGGATGCCCGAGCAGAACGCCCTGGACGTCGCCTACCGGTACCTGCCCGCGCAGGCCGGGGTGGGCGGCGACTGGTTCGACGTACTGCCGTTGTCGGGGGCCAGGGTGGCGCTCGTGGTCGGCGACGTCGTCGGCCACGGGCTGCACGCCGCCGCCACCATGGGACGGCTGCGGACGGCGGTGCACAACTTCACCGCCCTCGACCTGCCGCCCGACGAGCTGCTCGGCCTGCTGGACGAGCTGGTCGGCCGTATCGACCAGGACGAGGCGGCCGACGACGGCAGCGCCCCGGTCACCGGTGCGACCTGCCTGTACGCGATCTACGACCCGGTCTCCCGCACCTGTGTGATCGCCCGGGCGGGCCATCCGCCGCCGGCGCTGGTCCGGCCGGACGGCGGCGTGGAGTTCCCCGAGGTACCCGCCGGTCCCCCGCTGGGCCTGGGCGGCCTTCCCTTCGAGACGACCGAACTGCGCCTGGCGGAGGGCAGCCGGCTGGTGCTGTACACGGACGGGCTCGTCGAGGACCGGGAGCACGACATCGACGTCGGGCTCGAACTCCTGCGCCGAGCGCTGGAGACGGCCGGCGAGTCGCCCGAGGAGACCTGCGGGGCCGTGCTGGACGCCCGGCTCCCGGACCGGCCGGGCGACGACATCGCCCTGCTGGTCGCCCGCACCCGCGCGCTCGGGCCCGACCGGGTCGCCGAGTGGCAGGTGCCGAACGACCCGGCGGCGGTCGGCGAGGTGCGCTCCCGGGTCACCCGGCGGCTGACCGAGTGGGGGCTGGACGAGCTGGCGTTCACGACGGAACTGATCCTCAGTGAGCTGGTCACCAACGCGATCCGGTACGGCGGCGAGACTGTCCATGTACGGGTGCTGTGCGACCGCAGCCTGATCTGCGAGGTGTTCGACAGCAGCAGCACCTCGCCCCACCTGCGCTACGCCGCCATGACGGACGAGGGCGGGCGCGGACTGTTCCTCGTCGCGCAGCTCGCCGAGCGCTGGGGCACCCGCTACACGCCGGCCGGCAAGGTCATCTGGGCGGAACAGCCGGTGCCCTGACCGTCCCGGGCGTCGCCTTCGAACCCGCCGCCTCCCCGAGAGCCGCCGCGCCGGCGGCCCATCGGAATCCGGCACGGAGCGGGCCGCGGAACCGGCCGTACGCCGGGTTCCGCGGCCCGTGTGCCGCCCGTGTGCCGCGGTGTCAGTGCCGGAACGTGTCCTTGCCCTTCTCCTTGGCCTGTCGGGCGTCGCCCTTGGACTGCTCGGCGCGCCCCTCGGCGGTCATCCTCTCGTCGCCGACGGCCCGGCCGACCGCTTCCCTGGCCTTCCCCTTGGCCTGCTCCGTCTTGGCCTTGGACTTCTGGTTGCCGGCCACAGTGGCTCACCTCTCGACGTTCGCTTCCGGTGTACTCTCCGTGCGGGTCGCCCGGCCCGACGGGCTGAAACCAGGTGAAGCCTGGGGGCACCCGACGGGGTGAGCGGGCGACAGCGGGGTAGGTGGTCGGGCAAGGAAGACCGTCGTCGACTCGGAGGAACGTCATGGCTGGAGTACTGGACCGGATCATGCGGTTCGCCCGCAGCCCGCAGGGCCGCCGGGCGACGGAGCAGGTGCGCCGGGCCGCATCGGACCCCCGCCGCCGCGCGCAGGCCCAGGGGATGCTGCGGAAGTTCGGCAAGCGCCGCTGAACACACGTGGCGCGGCACGCCTCGCCGGCGCGCAGAGGGCCGTGTCAGCGCCGAGGGTCCGTGTCAGCCCTGACCCGCGTGGGTGTGGCTGTGAGACGTCTCCGGCGGACAGCGCCGGGCCCGTTCGGAGCGGTCCCGGCGCCAGTCGAGGACCGCGACGGTCAGCGCGCACAGCATGGCGGCGACCCCGGAGCCGACCGACAGGGCCACGGCGTCGTGGTAGTCGCCGTGGGTGGCGTTCAGCGTCAGGTAGAAGAGCCCCGGCAGCGCGGCGGTGCCCACGGCGCCCCCGAGGCGCTGCCCCGTCTGCAGAGCGCCCCCGGCCGCGCCCGCCATCCGCACCGGGACGTCCCGCAGCGTCATCGTGATGTTCGGAGAGATCACACAGCCACTGCCGAGACCGCCGACCAGCAGCGCCGGGGCCGCGATCCAGGCGGCCCGTTCGGAGGGCGCGAGCCAGAGCACCAGCGCGGTCGTGCCGAGCCCGAGCATGACGGCGACGAGTCCCCAGACGGTCAGCGCCCGCCCCAGCCGGTCGACCAGCCGACCCGCCACGGCCGCGGCGGTGGCGGATCCCACGGCGAACGGGGTCACCGCCAGCCCCGACAGGAGGGGTGAGAAGCCGAGCCCGTTCTGGAAGAAGAGCGCGAACACCAGCCAGACACCGCTGAACCCGACGAAGTACAGGGCGGCGAGGCCGGCGCCGGTGGCGTAACCGCGGGTCTCGGTGAGCAGCCCGGGGTCGAGCAGCGGCTGTCCGTCGCGGCGGGCGACGCGGCGCTCCCACCGTACGAAGACGGACAGGACGAGGAGTCCCGCCGGGAACAGCCACCACACCCTGCCCACTCCGCCGCCCTCGGCCAGGACGAGGGGCAGCATCAGCGCCAGGATTCCGGCACCGAGGAGAACCACCCCGACCGGGTCCAGATATCCCCGGCCTTTGGGGGCGACGCGGGGCAGCAGGCGGAAGCCGAGCAGCAGGGCGAAAGCGCCGATCGGGACGTTGACGTAGAAGATCCACCGCCAGCCCTCGGGACCGGCCAGTGCCAGGATCAGGCCGCCGACGACCGGTCCCACGGCGCTGGAGACGCCCACGGTGGCCCCGAACAGCCCGAACGCGCGCCCGCGTTCCGCGCCCCGGAACATCTGCTGGATCAGCGCCGAGTTCTGCGGCGCGATGCCGCCCGCGGCGACTCCCTGGGCGAGCCGGGCGACCACGAGCAGCTCGATGCCCGGCGCGGCCCCCGCGGCGGCACTGAAGACCACGAAGGCGGCCAGCGCGACGAGGAAGACCCGGCGCCTGCCGAACGTGTCGCCGATCCGGCCCGCCGTCACCAGGGTCAGGGCGAACGCGAGGGCGTAGCCGGACACGACCCACTGCACGGACGCCGCCGAGGCGTGCAGTCCCCGCTGCATGGAGGGCAGGGCGACGGCGACGATCGTCACGTCCAGCAGGGTCATGAAACCGGCGACGAGGGTCACCCACAGGGCCCGCCACCGGTTCGGATCCGGGTGGTCGTCCGGACGGTGCACGCGGACTCCCCTCGTGAGGTGGACGCGGGACGCGGCCGTCGCGCCTCCCGCCTGCGTCACCCTTGACCGGGGGTTCAAACTTGGGCCACCCGGCCACCCACCGCGGACCGCAAAGCCGAACCTTGAGGGCCCATAAGCTGCCCTTATGCCCCCATAGACCGGACCCGCGTACCGACTTAGGCTTGCCTTAGCTTAGGATTCCCCACGAGTCGATCTATTACCGCTCGAAGGGAACCTGAACATGCCCCGCCCTCTGCGGGTAGCCATCGTCGGATCGGGCCCGGCCGGTATCTACGCCGCCGACGCCCTGCTCAAGTCCGAGGTGGCCGCCGACCCCGGTGTGTCCATAGACATCTTCGAGCGCATGCCCGCCCCGTTCGGACTGATCCGTTACGGCGTCGCCCCCGACCACCCGCGGATCAAGGGCATCATCACGGCCCTGCACCAGGTGCTCGACAAGCCGCAGATCCGTCTCTTCGGCAACGTGGACTACGGAACCGACGTCAGCCTGGACGATCTGCGCGCCTTCTACGACGGTGTGATCTTCGCCACGGGCGCCACGGCGGACCGGGCCCTGTCCGTGCCCGGCATCGAGCTCGAGGGCTCGTACGGCGCGGCCGACTTCGTGTCCTGGTACGACGGCCACCCGGACGTTCCGCGCACCTGGCCGCTGGAGGCGGAGAAGGTCGCCGTCCTCGGCGTCGGCAACGTCGCCCTCGACGTGGCCCGGATCCTGGCCAAGACCGCGGACGAGCTGCTGCCCACCGAGATCCCGCCCAACGTCCACGAGGGTCTCAAGGCCAACAAGGCGCTGGAGGTCCACGTCTTCGGCCGCCGCGGCCCGGCGCAGGCGAAGTTCAGCCCGATGGAGCTGCGGGAGCTGGACCACTCCCCCAACATCGAGGTGATCGTCGACCCCGAGGACATCGACTACGACGACGGTTCGATCGCGACCCGGCGCGGCAACAAGCAGGCCGACATGGTCGCCAAGACCCTGGAGAACTGGGCGATCCGCGACGTCGGCGACCGGCCGCACAAGCTGTTCCTGCACTTCTTCGAGTCGCCGTCCGAGATCCTCGGCGAGGACGGCAAGGTCGTCGGCCTGCGCACCGAGCGCACCGAGCTGGACGGCACCGGCAACGTCAAGGGCACCGGCGAGTTCAAGGACTGGGACGTCCGGGCGGTCTACCGGGCCGTCGGCTACCTGTCCGACCAACTGCCCAAGCTGCCCTGGGACATCGACTCGGGCACGGTCCCGGACGAGGGCGGCCGAGTCGTCCAGGAGTCCGGCGAACACCTGCCGTCCACGTACGTCACCGGCTGGATCCGGCGCGGCCCGGTCGGTCTGATCGGCCACACCAAGGGCGACGCCAACGAGACGGTGTCGAACCTGCTGGACGACTACGCGAACGGCAGGCTGCTCACGCCCGCCACGCCCGCTCCGGAGGCCGTGGACGCCTTCCTCGCCGAGCGGGACGTCCGTTTCACCACCTGGGACGGCTGGTACAGGCTCGACGCCGCGGAGAAGGCGCTGGGCGAGCCGCAGGGACGCGAGCGCGTGAAGCTCGTCGAGCGCGAGGACATGCTGCGGGAGAGCGGCGCCTGAACGGTGCCGCGGTGACCGGGCGCGGGCCCGGCGGGAGAGTGTCCCGCCGCGCCCGCGCCGTGTCCGTGGTCCGCCGTTCGACGGCCCGCCGGGGCTCAGACCTCCAGCTCGGTCTCGATCCGGCGCAGTTGGTGGCGGGCCATCGCCAGGTTGGCGCGGTTCGCGTCGAGCACCAGGTAGAGGAACAGCCCGTTGCCGCCACGGCCCTTGAGCAGGCGGATCATGTGGTACTGGGTGTTCAGAGTGATCAGGATGTCCTCGATCTCCTCCTTCAGACCGAGGTGTTCCATCGTGCGCAGCTTGGACCGCACGACGTCGGTGTTGCCGGCGGCGGCGACCTCCAGGTTGAATTCCTTGCCACCGCCCAGCGTGCCGAGGGCCATCCCACTGGTGTAGTCGACCAGCGCGGCGGCGGTGGCTCCGTCGATGGAGCTGAGGCATTCCTTGAGCGAGGTCTCCAGGTTGGCCATGCGTGGGTTCCTTTCCGGACGTGATTCGGTACGCGATCGGTTGATCAGGTCGGCCGGCGATGGGCGCCGGTCTGGGGACTCGGTTGGTGGGTGGGCCGCTGCGGGGTGCGCACCGGCAGGGTGCCGATGGGGCGGGCCGGGCCCGCGGGAAGCGTCGTGACGTGCTCGGTGGCCGGGTCTCGACCGCGCTCCTGGCCGATCCGGGCGACGACCAGCTCCCCGATCCGGGCGCCGCTGCGCCGGCCCTCCAGGTGCAGCCGGCCCACGTTGACCCGGCCGTCGGCGAGCAGGGTGAGCACGGCGGCCGGACCGGCCGCGTAGGTGGCGACATAGCCGTCGGTCCCACGCAGCAGCAGCTCGCGGAACCCGCCGCGCGCGGTGGCGTCGGCCATGCGGTGCGCAACGCCGAGGGCGGCGGCGGTGAGCGCGGCGAGGCCCTCGGGTTCGGTGCCCGGCGCGTCGTGGGCCAGGACGAGTCCGTCGACGGTGGCCGCGAGCGATCCGGTCAACTGGGGTACGCGGTTGCGCAGGCGGTGCAGTTCGTCCAGGACGTCGCTCTCGACGGCCATGAGCAGTCTCCTTTCGGCACGCTGGCGACGCGCGCGGATCACAAGGCCTCCAGGGCGACTCGGAGCCGACGCAGCAGGGCCGTGTCCGGGTCGTCCCACACGACACCGTGCGGCTGAGGGGCCCGCGCGAGGGGCGCGGAAGCGGACGGCGCGGCGGTGACGAGGCCGTCGGCGGCCAGGCGGCGCAGTTCGACGAGGGTGTGGTACGTGCGGCAGGCGAGCGCCGAGGCGATCTGAGCGGCGGTGCGGACGCCGTCGACCTGCGCCAGGATCCGGCCGCGCCGCACCGGCAGGCCGGCGGCGCCGGCGTCGGGCGCCCGGGTGAGGGGGACGGTGTCGATGTCGGGGCCCGGCCAGATCCGGTCCAGCAGGGCGCGTCGGCGGTCGGACTCGCGGACGAGGACGTCCACCGGTACGGAGCGCACCGCGCCGATCCAGTGCACCGCACCGGGCCGGAAGCGGTGCGCGCGCGTGTCGTGGGCGAGGAGGAAGTACGCGGCGTCGAACAGCGCGCCCAGGTGGCAGACCTCCAGCGCCCCCGCGGCGAGCCGGCCGCTGTCCACGAGCCGGTGTCCGACCCGGGCCTGCGTTCCGCCGCGGTCGACCGCGTCCCACCAGCCGTCCGGCGCGACGGCCCCGCTGCGGGTGAGCAGTGCCTGGAGGTCCGGGGTGAAGGCGGACTCCACGTGTACGACACGGCCCGCCGACAGGTAGACGATGCCCCGCTCGCCCGACAGGGCACCGGTCGCCCCTTCGCCGCAAGTGCGCCGAGGGCCGCCGACGTCGTTTCGTGCGTGGTCCAGGTGGTCGTCACTCCGGTCATCCGAGCACCAGACGATCGGCCATCTCGGCGAGCCGGATGCGGGCCAGGGCGAGGTTGCCCTCGGCGCGGTCCAGCCACAGGTGGAGGAAGACGGTGCTGTCGAACGGGGTGCTGACGAACCTGAGCAGGTGGTAGGCGTCGGCGGTGGTGGCGATCAGGTCCTCGACCGGCGGCTCCTTCTCCGGCGCGACGGCGGGGTCGGTCGCGCCGGAGGCTCCGCTCACTCCGGTGGCATCCGTGGCCGCGGAGGCTCCCGTGGCTGCGAGGGCTCCGGGTACTTCGGGGGCTCCAGTGGCTGCGGGGGCCTTGGGGTCGCCGGCCGCCGCCAGGGAGCCGCTCTCCGCGACATGCCGGGCCAGTTCGGCGGTCTCCGCGGCCGTCGCCTCCCAGTCGCCGCCCGGCGCATCACCGACGGCGCCCAGAGCGAGACCGCTGATCCAGTCGACCAAAGACGCGCCCTGAGCACCGGGCAGTCGCATGGCTTCGAGCAGACTCTCGTCGATCCCGGGCACGCCGGATCCCCTCTCCTGCACGGCTGTGTACCGCGAACGTGACGCCGAGACTACGGAAAGTGCACCCACCCGGTGAGCGCTTTGGCATTTTCCAGAGGAACGTGCGCGCGCTCCGGCATACTGCGTTGTTTCAGCTGTGCGAGGGGCCTCGAGGGCCCCGCGGACGAGGCACGGGGCGGGGGCAGGACCATCCCGACACGGGCGGCCGTCGCGCATCCCGCGCCCGTCCCGCGCTCGTGGGCGTGAGCACGCCCGGACGGGCAACCCGGGGGCCATGGCCCGACTGCACCTCCCCCATCGCGGGAAGCACACGAAGGACGACACGGCGAACGACACGGCGAACGACACGGACGGGACGACGCCGGACAGGACGACGCCCGAGGACTACGGTCCGGGCTCCTCCACGGAGCGCGCCTCTCCCGACTCCCCGACCGAGCTGCCGAAGCGCTCGTGGTCCGCGCTGCTGCGGCGCGTGATCGCCGAGTTCAAGGACGACGAGCTGACCGACCGCGCCGCCGCCCTGACCTACTACGGGATCCTGTCGCTGTTCCCGGCCCTGCTGGTACTGGTCTCGCTGCTCGGGATCGCCGGGCAGTCGGCCACCCAGGAGGTCCTGGACAACATCCAGAAGCTCGCGCCCGGATCCGCGCGGGACATCATTTCCGACGCGGTGAAACAGTTGCAGGCCAAGTCCGGTCTGGGCTCCGTACTGGCGGTGGTCGGCCTGGTCGGCGCCATCTGGTCGGCGTCCGGCTACGTGGCCGCGTTCATCCGCTCGGCGAACGCGGTCTACGACATGCCGGAGGGACGCCCGGTGTGGAAGGTGCTGCCGCTGCGGGTGGCCCTGACCGTGGTGCTGCTCGTGCTCGCCGTGGTCAGCGCGCTCATCGTCGTGTTCACCGGCAGCCTGGCCCAGCAGGTGGGCACCGCGCTCGGCGTCGGCGACACCGCGATGACGGTGTGGTCGATCGCCAAGTGGCCCGTGCTGGTCGTGCTCGTGACGTCCATGATCGCGATCCTGTACTGGGCCACACCGAACGCCCGGGTCAAGGGCTTCAAGTGGGTCTCCCCGGGCAGCTTCGTCGCCCTGCTCATCTGGCTGGTCGCCTCGGCCGGATTCGCCTTCTACGTGGCCAACTTCGGTTCGTACAACAAGACGTACGGCACCCTGGCCGGTGTCATCATCTTCCTGGTGTGGCTGTGGGTGACGAACCTGGCCATTCTGCTCGGTCTCGAGTTCGACGCCGAGCTGGCCCGGCAGCGAGTGATCGACGGAGGCCATCCGCCCGACGACGAGCCGTACGTGGAGCCGCGCGACACCCGGGCGTGGGACGAGACGGACCGACGGCGCGCGGCGCCGGGAGAGTGACTCAAGGATCACGTCGTCGTATCCCCCGTCGACGCGGGCGGCCACGCCGGTCGTGGCGGCCCGACACGGACGGCCTCGCCCGTCGTCGGGCGGTGCTCGCGCAAGACGCGCTGTGCCTCCCCCCGGTGCAGGTTCCGGACACCCCCTAGTGGATCCTCTCGGCCGGGACGGCGACGGCCGAGTCACTCTTGATGCACAGCCCCCGGCCCCAGCCTCGTTCCCTCATCCGGGGGAGACGGGCGGGCGTCAGCCTGACGCCCGCGAGGACGTCGGGCTCGGAGCAGCGGCGCCACTCGTCGTCGCTGATCTCCAGCGCGGGCGCCGCGCCGAAGACGCCGAGTCCGTGCACGAGGATGTCGACGTCGGGCAGCGTCCGAAGGGGCCGCTCGGCGCCCTCCTCGGTCCCGAGGGTCGGCCGCGACCGGCACGAACACACCGGCCGGCATCCCGGGCCGCGGTTTTCCGACGCGCTCTCCAGGCGGGCGGCGTCGCGTCCGTCGATGCCCACGGTGGCGCCGCCCGGGCCGGTCCGGTGGCGATCGCCGCTCCGATGTCCTGCGGGGAACCCGTCATCAGCGCGGTTCACCTGCCGAGGTCGAGGTTCATCGGATCGCTCCCTGCCGTGCCGTACGGTCGGTTCGCGTGCTTCTGCCCACCTTCGCCCATGGCGCGCCCGAGGCCCCGCCGACCGCACCGTTCACCTGCCGCGACCCGCCCGGTCGGCGGACCCCGGGTGCTCTCCGCCGACCTGCGGCGACAATACTTGCCTGTGTCCGTGCCCCTGATTCCCGAGGACTCATGCCGACCTCTTCCACCGCCCGCCCCACGACTCCGCCCACGGTGTGGCCCGCTCGCGGCCGCCACGTCGGTTCCGCGGCGGAGGACACCGTCCGGCACACCCTGCAGCGACTCAAGGACAGCCACGTCATCGACGACTTCCTGGAGCTGCCCGACGAGCGGCCGGACGACGCCGCCGCAGGTGTTCGGATCTTCGAGGCGCGCTGGCAGGCCCCGGGGGCCGTCACCGTGCGGGCCAGGCTGATCCTGGAGCCGGGCTCGGCCGGCGGGCAGGAGTGGACCATCCTCGCGGAGGCCGAGGAGGCCTGGGATGCCGCCTGGCCCTCGCCCGCCACGATGTTCTGGCCCGACGACCCCGACGTCACCTGGGACCGGGACGCCGCCACGGGGCTGCGCCTGCGGGGCATCAACACGCTGCCGGACGACGACAAGGCCGTACGCCGGCTGCTCAAGGCGGCCGGGCGCAGCCCGTGGAACGTCCACGTCGTCGTGCACGAGGCGATGACCCCCGACCACCGCGGCCGGGTGCCGCTGGCACAGCGGCTGCCGCCCGGATTGCGGCACCGCGTGGTCGAACACCGCGCCGCACCCCAGCAGCTGCGGGTGGTGAACTGGGCCCTGGAGGACTTCGGGGTCCAGGTGCCGCGCGGCGGCGCCGTGGTGCTGCCCGGCACCCCTGCCCCGACCGGCTACGACGCCCAGGACTTCTCCGTCCGCACGGTCTTCCTGGACGGCTCCGAGCCCGTCGGCCTGATGGCGGCGGTGACGTCCTTCGACGCACTGAGCCGGCCGCTGCCGGACGGCGTGGAGGAGGCTCTCACCGCGCTGCGCGAGGACTGGCGGCTGCTGACGGTGACGGAGGAACTGGAGCGCGAGCGCAAGCTGGTCGCCATGTACGCCGAGGCGCTGGAGGCCATGACACAGTCCCGGGACCTGTACCGGGAGGCGGCGGAGAGCGCGGCCGAGGCCCTGGCCGCGTACCGGGAGTCCGCCGGGCCCGCCCCGGCCGGGCCACTGCCGTCCGCCGCTCCCCCGACATCCCCACTACGACAGCTGACCCGCACCCTGGAACGGTTCCGGGGCTACGGCAGGACACCCCGTCCCACGCCCGGCCAGGACACCTCCCGACCGCCGGCGGAACCGGGCGACTGACGCCACCGGACCGCCGGAGGGCCCGACCACCGGCACTCCGGCACTCTCGGCACTCGGGCGCTCTCCGGCGCGCTCGCCGCGACGGCCTCGCCCGGGGTGGCAGCCCCTCCGTGCGCGGCTCCCCGGCCGACGGAAGTCGCGGGACATCGTCGGCGGCGACCTGTCCCCCCGCGACCGGACGAGGCCGGCCCAACGCCGACCCCGACGCCGGCTGAGGACACCCTCACGTGTCAGCCGGCGCGACGTGGATACGCGGACGGCACAGCCGCACGGCCCGTCCCGGAAGGTCACCGACGCCATGGACAGCCAGCACGAGGGCGCCGCCCCCGCTTCACCACCGGAGTCGTCCCACTCGCAGACCACGCTCCGCGTCAACGGCAAACCGCACACCCTCACCGTCGACCACCGCCGGGTCCTGCTGGACCTCCTGAGAGAGGATCTCGGGCTCGCGGGCGCCAAGAAGGGCTGCGACCACGGTCAGTGCGGCGCCTGTACGGTCCTGGTGGACGGGCGCCGCGTCAACAGCTGCCTGCAGCTCGCCGTCGCCCTGGACGGCTGCGAGATCACCACCGTGGAGGGACTGGCGGGGGACGGCGAGGACCTGCATCCGATGCAGCGGGCGTTCCTGGAGCGCGACGCCTTCCAGTGCGGATACTGCACCCCGGGTCAGATCTGCTCCGCCGTCGGCGTGCTCGCCGAGGCCGCGGCCGGGCACCCGTCGCACGTCACCGACCCGGGGGCGCCCTCCGGCGAGCCCGTCGCGCTGGACCTGGAGGAGATCCGGGAACGGCTGAGCGGCAACCTGTGCCGGTGCGGTGCGTATCCGCGTATCGCCGACGCGGTCGAGGACGTGGTCTGAGTGAAGCCCTTCGCCTACGTACGGGCCGGCAGCGTCGAGGAGGCCACCGACGCGTTCGCCACCCACCCCGGCGCCCGCTACCTCGGCGGCGGCACCAACCTCGTCGACCTGATGAAGCTCGGTGTCGAGACGCCCGCCGCCCTTGTCGACATCACCCGGCTTCCGCTGGACGCGGTGAGTGAAGCACCCGACGGGTCGCTGCGCGTCGGCGCGATGGTCCGCAACAGCGACCTCGCGGCACACCCCGCCGTCCGCGACCGCTACCCCGCGCTGTCCCAGGCACTGCTCGCGGGCGCGTCGGGACAGCTGCGCAACGCCGCCACCACGGGCGGCAACCTGCTCCAGCGCACCCGCTGCCCCTACTTCCAGGACCTGTCCAAGCCCTGCAACAAGCGGGAGCCCGGCACCGGCTGCGGCGCGCTGGAGGGCGTGCACCGCGACCACGCGGTGCTCGGCCACTCCGAGCAGTGCATCGCCACCCACCCCTCGGACATGGCGGTGGCGCTCGCCGCCCTGGACGCGCGCGTCGAGCTGCACGGCCCCGAGGGGACCCGGAGCGTACCCGCCGCCGACTTCCACCGGCTGCCGGGACAACACCCGGAACGGGACACGGAGATCCACCCCGGCGAGCTGATCACCGGCGTGCTCCTGCCGTCCGCAACGGCCGGACTGCCCTCCGCGTACCGCAAGGCCCGCGACCGGGCGTCGTACGCCTTCGCCCTGGCCTCCGTCGCCGCCGTCCTGCACGTGCGGGACGGGGTGGTGGACCGCGCCGGGATCGCCTTCGGAGCGCTGGCGCACCGGCCCTGGCGGGCCCGGCGGGCCGAGGACGCGCTGGTGGGCGCGGCGCCCACCACGGCGGCGTTCGAGCACGCCGTCGATCTGGAGCTGGCCGCCGCCGAACCGCTGCGGGACAACGCCTACAAGGTGCCGCTGGCCCGCCGGCTCGCCCTGGACGTACTGGGCCGGCTCGCCCCGCCCGCCACGACCTGAACCCGGCGTCCACGAGGAGGACTCCATGACCGGCACCGAGACCGTCCTGGGCGCTCCAGTCGAGCGCCGGGAAGGGCGGGAGAAGGTCACCGGCACCGCCCGGTACGCCGCCGAGTACGACAGCCCGGGCCGCGCCCAGGCCTGGCCCGTGCCGGCGGCGGTCGCGCGGGGCCGGGTGACCGGCGTCGACCCTGCCCCCGCGCTCGCCCTGCCCGGCGTACTCGCGGTGCTCACACATGAGAACGCGCCCCGGCTCGGGGACCCGGACGACCCCACCCTGGCGCTGCTGCAGAGCCCGCACGTCCCGCACCGGGGCTGGTTCGTGGGCCTGGTGGTGGCCGAGACGCTGGAGGCGGCGCGGGCCGGCGCCGCCGCCGTCCGTGTCACGTACGAGGCGGAGAACCACGACGTGACGCTCACCGCCACGCATCCGGAGGCGTACGTCCCCGAGTCGGCCAACGGAGGGTTCCCGGCCGTCACCGGACACGGCGACCCCGACGGTGCCTTCGCCTCCTCGGCGACGCGTGTCGACGTCGAATACCGGATTCCGCCGTTGCACAACCATCCGATGGAACCGCACACCAGCACGGCGGGGTGGGACGGCGACCGGCTGACGGTGCACTCCTCCAGCCAGGGCACCAGCGCCGTACGCACGGAACTCGCCAGGCTGTTCGAGCTGCCCGAGGACCGGATCACGGTCCTCGCCGAGCACGTGGGCGGCGGTTTCGGGTCGAAGGGCACGCCTCGCCCCGACGTGGTGCTGGCCGCCATGGCTGCGCGGGTGACCGGACGGCCGGTCACCGTCGCGCTGCCGCGCCGCTACCTGCCCGCTGTCGTGGGCCACCGCGCACCGACCCTGCACCGGCTGCGTCTGGGCGCCGACGCGGGCGGCCGGCTCACCTCCCTGGTGCACGAGGTGACGACGCACACCTCCCGGGTGAAGGAGTTCGTGGAGCAAGCGGCGGTCCCCGCGCGCGTCATGTACGCCGCCCCCGCCCTGCGCACGCTCCACCGCGTCGTTCGGCTCGACGTGCCCACGCCGTCCTGGATGCGCGCCCCGGGCGAGTGCCCCGGCATGTACGCGCTCGAGTCCGCGATGGACGAACTGGCCTCCGAGACCGGCATCGACCCGGTGGAGCTGCGGATCCGCAACGAGCCGGAGACCGAGCCCGACAGCGGCAAGCCGTTCAGCAGCAGGCATCTGGTGGAGTGTCTGCGCGAGGGCGCCCGCCGGTTCGGGTGGGAGGAGCGCGATCCGCGCCCCCGGTCCCGCGACGCCGGGCCCCTGCTGGTCGGCAGCGGGGTGGCCGCGGCCACGTATCCTGTCATGGCGTCGCCGTGCGCCGCCATTGCCCGGGCGCTGCCCGACGGCGGTTTCCTGGTGCGCGTCAACGCCACCGACATCGGCACCGGTGCCCGGACGGTCTGCGCCCAGATCGCGGCCGACGCCCTCGGCGTCCCGCTGGACCGGGTCCGGATCGAGGTCGCCGACAGTGACATCGGTTTCGCGCCGATGGCCGGCGGCTCCTCCGGCACCGCCTCCTGGGGCTGGGCCGTGCACGAGGCGTGTGTCCGGCTCACCGGCCGGCTGGCCGAGCACTCGGGGCCGCTGCCCGACGAGGGCGTCACGGCCGATGCCGACACCTCCGGTACCGCCGACGCCGAGAGTGCCTACGCACGCCACGCGTTCGGGGCGCACTTCGCCGAGGTCACCGTGGACACGGTCACCGGTGAAGTACGGGTGGCACGACTGCTGGGCGTCTTCGCGGCGGGGCGGATCCTCAACGCCCGTACGGCGCGCTCGCAGTTCATCGGGGGCATGACGATGGGCCTGGGCATGGCGCTGACCGAGGACAGCACCATGGACCCGGCGTTCGGCGACTTCGCCGAGTCCGACCTGGCCTCGTACCACGTGCCCGTGCACGCCGACGTCTCGGCCGTCCAGGCGCACTGGCTGGACGAGGACGATGCCCACCTCAACCCCATGGGCAGCAAGGGGATCGGCGAGATCGGCATCGTCGGCTCCGCGGCGGCCGTCGGCAACGCCGTCCACCACGCCACCGGCATCCGCTTCCGCGAACTCCCGCTCACGCCGGACCGGGTGCTCCCCGCTCTGCTCGAACACGGACATCCCGCGGGCATGCTGGGGACATGAGCGCGGCGCCCGGTCCGCGCCGGATGTCCGGTGCGGACCGGGCGGTGCGAACCAGGCGGTGCGAACCAGGCGGTGCGAACCAGGCGGTGTGCGAAGGGCGTCCGGCGTTCAGTCCGTGACGCCGGACGTCCGGGTCATCGGGCGGACCGGTCGGCGCCCTGTGCGTACGGACGCCTGCGAGGCCACCCGTACGCACAGGGCCGTGAGCGCGATCAACGAGGTCAGTACGGCGACGGCGACCGCGATCCAGGTGGGCGCCAGCGTGAGGTCCACGGCCTCGGACACGCGCGTCGACGGTGTCGCGCTGCCGTAGAGCTTGGCCGAGGCCAGCGCCGCCGGTGCCACGACCGCCGCGGCGAGCAGCGGCACGGCGGGCCGCACGGTCAGCAGCAGGGCCAGCACCAGGCAGAGCGCGGACAGGCCGAGGGCGGCCCCGTAGGCGCGGGCGGAGGCGTCGTTCTGGTGCAGCGGGAAGTAGGCCACGCCGCATCCGGCCAGGACGGCGACGGTGAGCCAGGTCGGCCATGCCGCACCCCGGGCCGACCTCCGGGCCGTACGGTCGTGGTCGTGGTCGTGCGGTGCGTGGTCACGCGACGCACGGTCCTCGTCGCGTTCGCGTTCGCGTTCACGGCGCGGTGTCCTGCGGCGTCCGCGGCCGCGGCGGCCGCCTTCTCGTCCCCGGCGGTCCGCCGCGGCGAACGCGCCGGCCAGTCCCGCCGGTCGGGCGGGCGGCTCCGGTCCGTCGTCCTCACCGGTCCCGTCCAGGGCCGCCCGCAGGCGCCTGGCATCGGGACTGTCCGCGCGTGCCAGTCCGTCCTCGGCCAGCCGGCCGATCAGCTGGACCAGTTCCTCGACGGGCCGGCCGGTGGCGGCGGCGCGTACGGCTTCCTGTCCGCAGTGCGGTTCCAGGGGTGTGCGGTGCAGGAGCTCCATCAGCCGGGTGACGTCCTCCACCGAGCGGCACTCCGCCGCGGCCCTGATCGCCTCGTCGGCGCTGTTCGACTGGCGCGGCGGCCGGGTCAGCAGGCCGACGAGGCGGGTGACGTCCTCCACGGACCGGTTCACGCCGACCGCGCGGAGCGCGTCGATCGTGGCCTGCGCGTACTGCGGGGACCGCTCCAGCATCATGATCAGGTCGACGACCTCCTCCAGCGGCCGGTCCGCCACGGCGGCACGGACCAGGTCGCCGACCGGATCTCCGTACTCCCGCACGGCTCCGTCGGGGGCGGCGGGTTCCTGGCCGAAGGGCTCCTGAGCGCCGAAGGGTTCCTGAACGAAGGGTTCCTGCGGGACGGGCACGGGTTTCTGGAGGGTGGGTTCTTCACGATCGGGTTCTTCACGATCGGGTTCTTGGCGGGCGGGTTCTGGGCGGGCGGGCGAACGGGCGGCGAAGGGGTGGACGATCGATGCCTCCGCTTCGGCCAGCGCTCCCGGCGGACGCACCGGATGCGTGCCGGTCGCCGTGGTCGTCTCCCCGGTGGGCAGGTCCACGGCGGATATCGCGTACTCGGGCGAACGGGGTGATGAAGAGCCGGTAGTCATGATCTCTCCGTGTGGGTGGGGTGCGGCCGCCCTGCGTCCCCGACATGCGACTCGCGCTGTGTGCTGACCATTACTAAGCACGTCCACCGCGCCGTGCCACTGGAGTGGGCCACAGGGATGAGAGACCCTTCCCCACGGTCTTGTCTCCGCGCCGAGCGGGAATCCGGGAGGACAGGCGCGTACCGCGCGCACAAGGAGGGGCGGGGTGGATACGACCACAGTGGTGATCGTCGCGGCGGCGTCGCTCGCGGCGATCGTCGTCGCCACGGCCGTCGGCGTACTGGTGCGGCTGGTCCGCACCCGACGGGACCTCAGACGGGCCGGGCTGCCCACCGGTCCGCGGTGGGTCTTCTGGGGTGCCGTCCTCTACCTGGTGCTGCCGGCGGATCTGGTGCCCGATCCGGTCTACCTGGACGACATCGGTGTGCTGCTACTCGCTCTGCGCTCCACGCGGGGCGCTCTCGGCGGGCGGCGGGACGCGGCGGACGTGCGGAAGGACACCGGCCCGCCCCATGACTACGCTGGGTAAGGAAACCATTCACCCGTTCGATTCGTATAAGTCTCTGGAAGCCGAAGGAAGTCGGCGGACCGGGCGACGGCGCACAAGGACCGCCGCCTGATCGGCGCAGCACCGACCAGGGAGAGACGATGCAACCGTTCGCGCTCAACTACGCACGACCGGCAGTGGAGTTGGAAAGCACGACTCCCTACGTCTACGACTCCGGGCTGCAGTTGAACGTGCTTTTGGACGGGCGAGTGGCCGCCTGTGACCACGCGCTACTGAGAGAGCTGGGCACCACGACCTCCACCGCGGGGTCGAAGACTCACTTCGACGACTGAACACGGGCCGTCGACAATGACCGTGTTGATCCTTACCTGTGAAGAGGACGTCACCGCGGACATGGTGGTCGTGCACCTGAACGCGTCGGGAGTGCCGGTGGTCCGCCTGGACCCCGCCGACCTGACCGACTCCGTCGCGCTCTCCGGTGAGTTCGTGCACGGCTCCTTCAGGGGCCATCTGTCCTCAGGGGGCCGCCTGGTGAGCATCGGCGGACTGCGGTCCGTGTGGGTGCGCAGGCCCGGCGACGCCGCCGCGCGTGCCGCCGAGCCCTCCGCGTGGCTGACCGAGGAGTCCGGGCAGGCGCTCTACGGCATGCTCCGCGGCTGCGGGGCGCGCTGGATGAACCAGCCCGACGCGGCGCACCGGGCCCGGTACAAACCCTGGCAGCTGCGTCTCGCCCAGCAGTGCGGGCTGCCCGTGCCGGCCACGCTGATCACGACCTTCCCGCGGGCGGCGCGCGAGTTCGCCGAGCGCTACCCGGATCTCGTGGTCAAGCCCGTCTCCGGTGCGCATCCACAGGACCCGCCCCTGGCTGTACCGGCCAGCAGGGTGCCGCCCGAGTCCGACTTCTCCGCCGTCGCCCACGGCCCGACGCTGCTGCAGCGCCGGGTCGCCAAGCGGGCCGACATCCGTCTCACCGTCGTCGGCGACGAGTTGCTGGCCGCCCGGAAGGCCGCCCTCGCGAGCCTGGGCCCCGACGACGTGGACGTCCGCTTCACGGCGTCCCCCGAGCCCTGGCGGCCCGCCGAGGTGCCACCGCGCGTCGCAGTGGCCGTCCGCGCCTATCTTCGCGCGGCGGGCCTGTCCTACGGCGCGCTCGACTTCGCCGAGGACGGCGACGGCACCTGGTGGTTCCTGGAGTGCAACCAGTCGGGGCAGTTCGGCTTCGTCGAGGTGGACACGGGCCAGCCGATCGCCCGCACCATCGCCGAGTGGCTGGCCCGGCCCGGCGCCGAGGACGCGGGCGATCCGGGGACGACAGTCGCCGGATGAGACCCGGGTTCCGCGACCGGCCGTCCCCTCAGTGCGGGCGCGGGCCGGGCAGCAGGGCGGCGGTGCGCTGCCAGCCGGCGCCCGGGGACGGCTGGCGTTCGACGCCGGGCAAATGGCCGGGCGACCGCAACGGACGCATGACAACCTCCAGCTCGCTGCTCACGCGCTCGGCATCCCGTCGCACCTGCTCGGGGACGTCACCGCGTTCGGCGACGAGTCGGTCGTAGATGGGAGAATCCTGGAACACCCGTCAACGTGCCTTTCGTGTCGTCCGCCCCCGTACGGAGGCGCGACTGAGCAGTCTAGGCGCCCGTCCACCCGGTGGTGTGCATTCGGTCCAGGAGATGACGGCTGCTCACGCGCCCTTCGTGGAGCCGGGCCGGACGGTCATGAGGACCGTGACGGTGCCCCACAGCAGGTTGAACACCGCTCCGTACACCTATCGCGCGGCGTTCCACGGTAGGCCGCCCGCGCCGGCGGGGCGCGCGTAGGGCACGCCTCGGATCAGCCCGGCGCTCCGGCCCGACCGGCCTCACCGGCCCGAACCGAGGCGGCCCCCGGGTGCGACGCCGTCACACGGCCAGCGACAGGCCGCTCTCCCCTCCCGGGTCCGCCGCGCGTGCGGTGTCCGGCGTCCGTCCCTTGGCGAGCAGCAGCGCGTCCGCCTTGGCCACCGCCTCGTTGACACTGGTCGTCGCCATCATCACGCACAGCGTGTAGCTGACGTCCGTCAGCTCGCGCGCCGTCGCCGGCCTTTCCCTCTCCGCCTGAGCGATACGCAGTGACGCGTACCGCGTCAGCAACTCCCTGACGACCTTCGGGTCCGGTTCGAGCACGAAGCGCCCCTCTCTCGAGTTTCGCTGCGTATGCCCGAGCCCGGCCGAAACATTCACACCGTGCGCGCCCCTGGTCGTAATTGACGAAATTCCGTCGCTTCCTGTCCGATCGTCATCGCGAGGTCGCCGACTGGTCCGGGCCGGGCGCGCAAACGGTCCCGGACCGGACGGCGGCAAGTCACGGGGCTGCCCTTCGCCGCGGGCACGGGCACGGGCCCGGGTGCGGATCGCCGCTCTGCCGTCGAGACCCACGAGCCGGGGGCCGGTGCGGAACCGCGCTCAGGCGACCTGGCCGCTGTGCAGGGCCGTGTACGCCCCACCCCGGCCCAGGAGTTCCTCGTGGGTGCCGGCCTCCTGGATACGGCCGTCGCCCATCACCACGATCCGGTCGGCGCCCCGCACGGTGGACAGCCGGTGCGCCACGACGAACGTGGTGCGTCCGTGCAGCAGCCGGGCCAGGGCCTGCTGGACGAGCGCCTCCGAGCGGGTGTCCAGCGCCGAGGTGGCCTCGTCCAGGATGAGCACCCTGGGGTCCCGGATCAGGGCCCGGGCGATGGCCAGGCGCTGGCGCTGACCGCCGGAGAGCCGTGCGCCGTGCTCTCCGACCAGGGTGTCGAGACCCTTCGGCAGCCGGTCGACGAATTCCAGCGCGTTGGCGTCGCGCAGTGCCCCACGCACCGCCTCCTCGTCGGCGTCGTCCATGCCGTAGGCGACGTTCTCCCTGATCGTGCCGTCGAAGAGGATGGACTCCTGCGGCACCACCGAGACGAAGCGCCGGTAGGTGCGCAGGTCGAGGGTGTTCATGTCGGTGCCGTCGAGCAGCAGCCGACCCGAGGTCGGCCGCAGAAAGCCGATGACCAGGTTGAGCACGGTCGACTTGCCGGCACCGGACGCGCCCACCAGGGCGACGGTCTCGCCTGGCCGGACCGCGAGCGTGAAGTCGCTGACCGCGGGCCGCCCGTCGCTCTCGTAGAGGTGTCCGACACCCTCGAAGGTGACTGCGCCGCGCAGCGAGGTGAGCTCCGTCTTGCCCTCGTTGTCCTCCAGTTCGGGGGCCTGGAGGACCTCGCCGACCGAACGGACGGACTCCAGCCCCTTGGTGATGACCGGGGCCAGCCCTGCCAACGTTGTCGTGGAGTTGGTGAGGGTGGTCAGGAAGGCGCTGAGCATGACGACGTCCCCCGCGGTGACTCCCCACACGTCGTAGTACGAGATCAGCGCGGCGCCCGCGAGGACCAGCACCCCGACCACGTTGAGCACGACCCAGGCCAGCGAGCCGAAACGGCCGTTGACCAGGTCCAGGCGATTGCCGGAGGTCAGCAGACGGTCCAGGGTGCCGTCCATGCGGCGCAGCGCCTTGCCCTCCAGCCCGTGGGCGCGCGTGACCGGTATGAGCCGGGTCATCTCCGTGACCCGGGAGGACAGGGCCTCGACCTCGTGACGGAAGTGTTCGTTGTGACTGCGCAGCCGGGCGCGGAGCCGGGCCACGAGAAGGGAGGCGGCGGGTACGACAATGAGGAAGACGGGCAGGAACTCCGGTGTGCGCACGGCGATGATGACCAGGCCGCCGGTCAGGACGGTGAACGCGCCGAGTCCCGTCTCGGCGGTCTGCTGCACCATCTGCTCCACCGTCTCCACGTCCCGGACCACCTTGGCCTGCAGGACGCCGGCGCTGACGCGCGAGTGGTAACCGATGGAGAGTTGCTGCATGCGCGTGCACAGCGAGGAGCGCAGAGCGGTGCCCATGCGGCGCACGCTGCCGTACAGGAGACGGACGTACAGCACGTGCAGTGGGTAGTTGACCACCAGGATGAACATGATGATCCCGGTACTGGTCCACAGGTTGCCGATCGGACCGCGCTGGACGACGGTGTCGATGATGGACGCGGTGATGAGGGGCAGCAGCCAGACGGGGCTGTGCTTGATGGTGAAGACGACGACCGCACCGGCCAGACGGCGGCGGTCGGCGCGGAACAGGTAGACGAGCGTGCGTATCGGGTGTTCGCCCCGGTAGCGGTGATCGAGCGGTTTTTCGAGCGGCGACGCCATGGGCGCGGTCCTCCTGGTGACCGAGTGGGCAAGCGCTTTCCCATCCGCGCTTTCCTACCCTTTCGGCAAGGAGTACGCCACACCGTTCCGCAGGACTGTACGCCGGCGCGTCGGTACGCCGGCACGTGTGGGTCGGCACCTGTGGGTCGGCACGTCGCAGGCCGACCGGGAGGAGGCCCGCGCCTTCTCCCCCGTGGAGGGCGCGGGCCTCGGTCTCCGAGTGTGCGGATCCAGTCCGCGGTGCCGGCCTCAGTCTCCGAGCGTGCGGGCCAGTTCGGTCGTGGCCCGCGTGATCTCGCTGTCGTCCTCGGCCAACAGCCCCTTCAGCTCGCCGCGCCGGGCGCGGACGGCCTGTCGTGCCGCGCGCTCCCACGCCACGGGGTTCTCCCGGTGATTGAGCAGCTTGGGGTAGACGGTGGCGGTGGTCTCCCACTGGCGGGCGTCGGCGATGTTCTTGAGCAGCTGGATGATCTGCGCCCGGCAGCTCACCTGGGGGCGCTGCGCGAGTTCCCAGAGGAAGGGAACGGTGGCGGCGGTCGCCTGTTCGACGACGAAGCCGTACTGGCAGATGCGTTTCCGCAGGTCGCCGAGGGCCGCACCGGCGGCTTCCGCATCACCCCAGGCGACCTTGCGCAGCAGCCGGGGAATGGCCGCGGCCGAGCCGCTGGAGTCCTGGATCTCGCTCCAGGGCACGCCGTCCAGCCCCGCCAGGGGGCCGGCGGCGGACTTGGGCAGGCCGGGCGGCTGCGTATGACGGTCGGTGCGCCGGGTGCTCGGCTCGGGTGTCGGAGCGCTGCGCATGGTGTGGGGCCCTTCCGCGGAAAGTCGGGTCAGGTGAGGGGGCTGGTCGGCGACTTGGCCGGGACGGTCGTGCCCGCCGGCAGCCTCGGGGTCCGGCCCCGGGCCTGGGTGAGGGCGTCGCCGCCGCACGGGCCGCGTCCGTGCTCGTGGAGCGCGGAGCCGCCGGGCGGGGTGAACACGGGTGCGTTGCCCCGGGGGCCGAAGACGGTCGGCATCGGGTGGCCCGGCTCCAGGGCGGGCCCAAGCCTGGCTTCCGGTGGCGTGGCCGCCGCCGACCGCGCCGGGTGCGACAGCCCGCCGAACCGCCGAACCGCGCCTGCCCGCGGCACGGGTTCACCGGGCGACCGGAGCGTTGGATGCGCAGGTGACGACACGGCATCTCCCTGATCCGACGTCATGAGGGGGCGCCCACCGGGGGGTTGACGCCGCGGCTATTATCCACGCTGACAGCGCTCGCGTGCAATTGCACGAGAAATTGCGCGAAAGAAATCGGACGGGAGCGCACGGAGACCGACGGAACTCGGTCCGCTCCCCGGACGGCAAGGAGACCGCGGTGCCACCAGTGCGCAACGGAGTGCGGGCCAGCTCCCTGGACGCCAGCTGGACGAAGAGCCGGCACAGCAACGCCGAGGGCAACTGCGTCGAGGTCGCCTCCGTGGACGGAGGCATCGCGATGCGCAACTCCCGTGACCCGGACGGCCCCGCGCTCGTCTACACCCCCGCGGAGGTGGCCGCCTTCCTGGCCGGGGCGAAGGAGGGCGAGTTCGACCACCTGCTGTGAGGTGAGAAGGGTGCAGGACCGGCACCGGCCGGGAGAAGGAGCGAGCCGACCACCGAACCGGCTCGACTGGCCGCTTTCCACGGACGGGTGCGGCGGACAGCACCGAGGTGAGATAGTGTGTTTTCTCAAGTCTGCCGGTTTGCTGGGAGTCAGGATGTCCGCCGCGCCGCATCACCTCTCCCGTCTCGAACCCTATCTGGACCGGGCCGAGCCGGCGCCGACTCTGCTGAAGATGCTCGTCGGCGTTCAGCTGGCGGGCTTTCGCGAGGACGCCGGCCTCTCCCAGGAACAGGCGGCACGCGACCTCGGCTTCAGCGCGGCCAAGCTTTCGCGTATCGAGTCGGGCAAGGGCCGCAGGCCCCCGACGGAGACGGACGTCCGTGCGCTGCTGAAGCGGTACGGCACCGATGCCTACGAGGTCTCGGTGCTGGTCAAGCTGTTGCGGCGCGCCGGTGAACCCGGCTGGTGGCAGCGGTACGACAAGCGCCTGATGCCCGAGTGGTTCGACCGCCTGGTCGGCCTTCAGGAGGCGGCCGCGACCATCCGGACCTTCGAGATCCAGTATGTCCCCGGCCTGCTCCAGACGGCCGCCTACGCCCGGGCCGTGGTCGAGCGCGGCCTGCCGAACGCGTCGGCCGGCGAGGTCCAGCGGCGTGTCGAACTCCGGGGGCGTCGCACGCAGTTGCTGCGTCGTCAAGACGCTCCGCAGTTGTGGGCGATCGTCGACGAGTCCGTACTGCTGCGCGTGCTGGGCAGCCGCGAGATCATGCGGGAACAGCTCGCGCATCTCGTGGAGACGGCGGGGCAGCCCCATGTGACGCTGCAGATCGTGCCGCTCGACGTGACGAACGCGTCGGCACCCGCCATACCGGTCACCTATCTGCGCTTCGGTGGCAACGATCTTCCCGACGTGGTCTACCTGGAGCACATCAGGAGCGCCAACTTCCTCGAGGACCTCGACGAGACCGAGGAGTACCGGGTCGCGCTGGACCGGCTGGCCGACGAGGCGCTGACTCCGCGCGAGTCACTGGATCTGCTGCGCGAGACGATGGCGCTGCGTTACCCCGCGAAGTAGCGCGGCAGCGGATACGGCGAAGGGTCGCGCACGTCGTCCGCCACCCCGGGCGATTCAGCGTCGGCACTTCCGTGGCACCGCCCGCTCCCTCTGTCAGCGGAGGCGGCCCAGGCCGCCGAACTCGATCCACTCGTCGGTGAGCTGGTGCGGAACCACGTCGCTGTCCGGACGCCAGGTCGAGACCTCGACGAGACCGGGCTCCAGGACGTCCATGCCCTCGAAGAGGACCTCCACGTCCTTCGGTTCGCGGACCCGGCCCCAACGCCCCTGTGTCGCCTGGTTCATGAAGTCCGTGACGAACTCACGCACCTCGGCGTCCTCGCTGACCAGTTGGCAGATCACCGCGTAACTCCCGGGCGCGAGCCGCTCGGTCACGCGGCGGACGACCGCCGCCGGGCCGTCGGTGTCGCTGTCCGGGATGCAGTGGAAGACCGAGTTGAACAGCACGGCCACCGGCTCCGAGAAGTCGATCAGGCGCTGGGTGTCCGGGTGCGCGAAGATCTCCTCCGTCGCACGCATGTCGGCGTGTATGACGGCGGTCCGGTCGTTCTGGTCGAGCAGTGCCCGGCCGTGGACCAGCACCATCGGGTCGTTGTCGACGTAGATGACGCGGGAATCGGGGGCCGTGCGCTGTGCGACCTGGTGCACGTTCTCCTGCGTGGGCAGGCCGGAGCCGTGGTCCAGGAACTGGCGGATTCCGTAGTCCTCCGCGAGCGTCCTGACGACCCGCTGCAGGAAGCGCCGGTTGTTCAACGCGAGCCGGCGGGTGCTGGGTACGACCTTGTCGAGCTCCCCGACCGCGGACCGGTCGGCCGCGTAGTTGTCCTTGCCGCCCAGGTAATAGTCGTACATGCGTGCGGCTGTTGGCACGTTGGCGTCGATTTCCGTGGACAACTGCTTGTCGGCTTGCATCGTTCCCCCAGCTCCGTACCGCGCCAACTGCACTGGCATGACAGAGAGTACATCTTAAGGAACTGGTCTTCAGGGAAACCAGTGCTTGGGAGCAATGGCCGCCAAGGCACCTGGTGAGTAGATGCCTTGGCGGCCACTCGGCGAGGTCAGCCGCGTGCTGCCAGGTACGCGTCGACGCCGGGCGCCTGGTGGGCCTCCTCCACTCCGACCAGTCCACCGACGGCCTTGGCGTCGGGCTTCAGGACGTAGGTCGACCGGCTGGCCGGCGCGGTCACGTAGGTGAAGTTCTGCGGGGTGCCGAGGCCCGTGTCGGCGTTCTTCTGCGAACGGTGCGCCTTCACCACGGCCTCACGGGTGAGGCTGCCACCCTCACACGCCTTCTTGAGGTCCGCGCCCATCAGTTGGGCGGCGTTGTACCCGGAGAGCACACCGGAGTCGACCGGCTCACCCGGGTACTTCTTGTTGTAGGAGGCGACCATCTTCTTGACGCCCGGCAGGTCGGAGCTGACCGCCGGAGCGGCGCTGACCACGTGGACCATGGCCTCCAACGCCGGTGCCGCGGGCGTCTTCATCAGCTGCGGGGAGTATCCCGGGGCGCTGCTGACGATCGGCACCTGCAGGCCCCGGGCGGCGGCCACGCCGGCGAGAGAGGCCGTCTGGGCGGGGCCCGCGCTGATCAGGACCGCCTTCACCCCGGCGTTGCTCAGCGCCGACACCTGTGCGGTCAGATCGGTGTCCGTGGCCTTGATCTTCTGGCCGACCACCTTCACCCCCGCCTGCTCGGCGGCCCACTCGGAGCCCTCCAGCGCGTTGGCGCCGTAGTCGCCCTCGAAGTACACGTGACCGATGGTGTCGCCCTTGGCGATCTTCTTGGAGCGGGTGAGGAAGTCGACGGCGGCGATCATGTCGAGGTCGTAGGTGGTGCCGAGTACCTGCACGGCGTCCATGCCGAGCAGGGAGGCGGCCCAGGCCTGCGGGAAGGTCAGCATGCTGTCCCGCTGGATGTCGTCGAGCAGGGCAGCGACCACCGGCGAGCCGATGACCTGGGGCAGGGCCACGACGTCCGGGGCGATGTCGGCGTAGGCGGTGACCGCCTTCTGCACGTCGTATCCGTGGTCCTTGACGACGATCTCGACCTCGCGTTCGCAGATGCCGCCCGCGGCGTTGGTCTCGTCGGCCCACATCTGCTGGGCCTGCACGATGCTCTTGCCGAGGGTGGCGTACGGGCCGGTGAGGTCGGTCAGCGCACCGAGCTTGATGGCCTTGTCGCTGACTCCAGGGCCGGCCTTGACGCCGTCGGCGCCGTCCTCGGTGCTCCCGCCCTCCGCCTTGGTGCTGCAGGCGGTGCCCGCGAGCAGCACGGCGGCCAGTGCCGCGGCGAGGGCGGCGGTCCGGGCGGTACGGGGCCTCGTGTGCGTGACGTTCACGGGGTGTGCTCCTTGGCTCGTGCGGTGGTGTCGGGGGTCGGGGGCGTGGCTGAGGCGTCGGAAGGGTCGGTGACGGGTGGCCTGCGGCGCAGGCGGGCGCGGGTCCGGCGGGCCAGCCCGTGCAGGCCGTCGGGGGCGTAGAGGAGGATCACGACGATCGCCGCGCCGTAGAGGTAGCGGGAGGCCTCGGTCGGGCCGATGGAGCCGTCGCCGGAACCCGGGGTCGCCACCAGCGGCAACTGGTCGGCGTAGCGCGTCATCAGCAGCGGCAGCGCGGTGACGAAGACGGCGCCGGCGGTGGCTCCGGCCACGGAACCGAGGCCACCGATGACGATCATGGCGAGGTAGTCGACGGAGAGGAGGAGGGAGAAGTAGTCGGGTACGACGCGGCGGAAGGAGAGGGCGAGCAGGACGCCTGCGAGGCCCGCGTACATCGAGGAGACGACGAAGGCGGCCGAGCGGTACTTCGCCACGTGCACGCCCATCACGGAGGCCGCGGTCTCGCTGTCGCGCAGCGCCACCAGGGCGCGTCCGGGGCGTCCGCGCAGCAGTCCGCGCGCGGTGAACCAGGTGAGCGCGAACAGGGCGAGGCCCAGGTACCAGAGCCGTTCCTCCGCGCCGAACGGCACGCCCAGGACCGTCAGTTCCGGGTCGGTCTCGGCGAAGGTGAAGCCGCCGAGCTCCAGTGGCGGCACCGAGCTCCCGTTGAAGCCGCCGGTGACGGAGTCCGCGGTGAGCAGGACGTGGTGGCCGAGGAAGACCAGGGCGAGGGTGGCCACGCCGAGGTAGATGCCCTTCACCCGGCCGGCGACGGGGCTGAACAGTCCGCCCGCCGCCCCGGCGAGCAGCACGGCCAGGACGAGTGCGACGGCCGGCGGCAGCCCCGGGCCGGAATCGCCCGCCAGCCATACGTAGCCGTAGGCGCCGACGGCGAGGAAGAAGGCGTGCCCGAGGGAGAGCTGTCCCGCGGTGCCGCTGAGCAGGCCGAGCCCGACGGCGCCGATGGCCGCGGCCATGGAGAACAGGCCGATGCGCAGCCAGAAGGCGTCGAGATAGAAGGGCAGGACGCACAGGAGGAGAGCGGGCAGCAGGAGCCGGCCCCGCTTGAGGAGTCCGTCGCGCTTGAGGAGGGCGCTCTTCTTGAGGAGGTCAGACACGGGCCGCTCCCTTCGCCGCGAAGAGTCCGGCCGGGCGCACCAGGAGGACCAGCACCATCACCGCGTACGGGGCGACGTCGCCGAAGCCCTCGCCGAGGACGTGCAGGTCGGACTGGTAGCCGGCGACGAAGGCCTCGGTGAGACCGATCAGCATGCTGCCGACCAGGGCGCCGACCGGGGAGGCCATGCCGCCGAGGATGGCGGCCGGGAAGGCCTTCAGGGCGATCTGCCCGGTGGTGCGCTCCAGTCCCGGTGCCGGGAAGGCGACCAGGAAGACCGCGGCGAGCGCGGCGAGGCCGCCGGCCAGGCACCAGGCGACGGTCCGTACGCGGGTCAGCCGTACGCCCATGAGGGCGGCGGCCTCGCCGTCCTCGGCGGCCGCGCGCAGCGAGAGGCCCCAGGGAGTGAACCGGAAGAGGGCGAAGGCACCGCCGATGGCCACGGCGGACACCAGGATCGCGGCGATCCGGCTGTCGGCGACCGTCACCGGGCCCAGGTCGGTCACCGAGTTGCCCCAGGGGTCGCCGAGCGGAAGCAGGTCGCCGCCGATGCGCCGGGCCAGGTCGGTGACCAGGACGATGTCGACGCCGATGGTGACGATGGTCTGGACGTGCGCGGCCTGCGGGTCGGTGCCGACCCGTTGCAGGATCAGCCGGTCCAGTGCCCCGGCCACGGCCGCCGTCACGAGGACCGCGACGGCCAGCGCCCCGGCGAAGCCGATGTCGTCGTGGAGGACGGCGACGAGGTACCCGCCGAGCAGAAGCAGGGAACCGTGGGCGAAGCTCAGGACGCCGGACGCCTTGAAGATGGTGACGAAGCCCAGGGCGATCAGAGCGTACACCGAGCCGAGGGCGAGGCCGTTGAGGAGATTGTCGAGGAAGCCGGTCATGCCGCGTCCTCCCCCGTGGTGCCGGTGCCGAGGTAGGCGCGCAGCACCTCGGGGTCGCGCCGGACCTGGTCGGGGGTGCCGTGGGCGATGGCCTTGCCGAAGTCGAGGACGGTGACGTCGTCGGCGAGCCGCATGACCAGGCCCATGTCGTGCTCGACCAGTACGACGGACAGGCCGAGTTCGGCGCGGATCTCCCGGACGACCTCGGTCATGCGGATGCGTTCCGCGGCGTTCATGCCGGCCACGGGTTCGTCGAGCAGGAGTACACGAGGCTCCAGACAGAGGGCGCGGGCGAGTTCGACCCGCTTGCGGTCGCCGTAGGACAGCAGGGCGACGGGTGCGTCGAAGTGGTCGCCCAGGCCGGTGAGTTCGGCGATCTCGCGGGCCTTGGCGAGGTGTTCGCGCTGTTCGCGCACGGCGCGCGGCAGCCGCAGGGCGCTGGCGGCGAAGCCGGCGTGGGACAGGGCGTGGCGGCCGAGCATCAGGTTGTCGGCGACGGTGCCCTGGGTGGTGACGATGTTCTGGAAGGTGCGGGCCACTCCCAGGGCGGCGATCCTGTGCGGGGCGAGCCGGGTCAGTTCGGCGTCGCCGAGCCGTACGGTGCCGGCGGTGGGCCGGTACAGGCCCGACAGGACGTTGAAGCAGGTGGACTTGCCCGCGCCGTTGGGGCCGATGACGGCGTGCACGGTGCCCGGGGCGACGGTGAAGGAGACGTCGTCGAGGGCGACGAGGCCGGCGAAGCGCACGGTCACGTTCCGTACCTCGAGCGCGGGGGGAGCGGTGGTCCGGGTGGTCACGCGGCCCCCTTGCTGTCGGTGCCCTCGGTGGTGTCGGTGTCGCCCAGGTAGAGGCGGCGTACGGCGTCCGTCCGCGCGAGTTCGCCGGCGGGGCCGGACAGCCTGACCTCGCCGACCTCCAGGACGTGGGCGTGCTCCGCGAGCGAGAGCGCCATGCCGGCGTTCTGTTCGACGAGGAGTACGGCGGTGCCCTGGGTGTTGATCTCCCGGACGACCTCGGCGATGCGCTCCACCATCAGTGGGGCGAGCCCGAGGGAGGGTTCGTCGAGGAGGAGCAGGCGGGGCGCGGCCATCAGGGCGCGGCCGATGGCCAGCATCTGCTGTTCGCCGCCGGACAGCAGGCCTGCCGCCTGGCGGGTGCGCTCGGCGAGCCGCGGGAAGAGGGTGAAGACCCGTTCCCGGGCCTCCCGGACCTGGGCCGGGGCGCGCCGGTTCAGGCCGAGCCCGCCGGCCCGCAGGTTCTCGTCGACGGTGAGTCCGGCGAACACCCGCCTGCCCTCGGGGACCTGTACGACTCCGGCACGTACGGCGGCGACCGGGTCCCGGCCGTCGAGAGACGTGTCGCCGTAACGGACGCGACCGGCCGTGATCGCGCCGCGGTGCAGGCGCAGTGTGCCCGACACGGCCCGCAGCAGCGTCGTCTTGCCGGCGCCGTTGGCGCCGAGCAGCGCGACGACGCCGCCGTGCGGGACGGTCAGGGACACGGAACGGAGGGCGGACAGTGCGCGCCCGTACGTCACGTCGAGACTCTCGACGTGCAGCGCGGGCTCGCCGTCCGGTGGTGCTGCGGGCATCACGGCTCCTTGGGACCGTGCCGGGGCCGGCACGGTGAATGGGAAAGGGGGAGCTCACGACAGCACGCGCGCCGATGGCGGTACAGAGCTGCGGCCCGGGTCGCTGCGGCGTCCCAGTCCTCGGCCGAGGAGTCTGTGCGGATGCCCAGAGGCGGGCGGCGGGCCGGGGACATCCACGACGCGGTGCCGGGACTCTGGAGGAGGGAGGCCGCGAGGCCCTGGCCGAGACGGCACCCCGCGCGCCCGTCGGGGACGTCGGCGCCCAAGGCCACGCGCCGGAAGGGTGCGTCCCACGGAGGTCAGCGCGTTTGCCGCGCCCCGGGGTGCCGGGCACCCGGGGCCATGCCGGGTGCGCGCGTCGGGGCCGGAGCAGCGCCCGCGGCCGGCGACGCCCCGTTCGGCCCCTCGCCCCACCTCGCCCGGCACCCGCCCGGCCTCGCCCCGCCCCGCCCCGCCCCGCCCACGAGACACACACGCGCCGGAACTGCGTCCGCGCCGCACGCCGGGACCTACGACGTGCGGCGAGGGCCGGCCGGATGCGGAAGCCCGGGGTCCGGGCCCGTGCGTCCCCCAGCCCCCCAGCCCCCCAGTCCCCCAGTCCCCCAGTCCCCCAAGTCCCCCAGTCCCCCAAGTCCCTCAGTCGCGCAGGACGCGCCGGGCGGTCAGGGCCAGGCTCATCTCGACCACGTCGGCCGGGCGGGCCAGGGACCGGCCGGTCAGCTGCTCGCAGCGGCGAAGGCGGTTGAGGACCGTGTTGCGGTGGCAGTAGAGACGTTCACCGGCCCGCTGCGCCGAGCCGTCGCAGTCGAGCCAGGTGGTGAGGGTGTCCAGCAGTACGTCCCGGTCGGCGGGTTCGAGGCGCAGCAGGGGACCGAGGACCTTCTCGGCGAGGGCCCGGCCGAGTTCGGGGCTGGAGACGACCAGGGCCGCGGGAAGGTGGTCGGCGAGCCGGACCGTGCCGCCCGCCTCGGGGCAGATGTCCAGCGCGGTGTCGGCGAGCCTGCGGCCGTCGCCGACGGAGGCGAGTCCGACGACGGCACTGCCGACGCCGATGCGCAGGCCGGGGACCGGGGCGCGTGGCGCGGACCCGGCCCCGGGCTCCTCCGGCTCCGGGAGACCGTCGTCACCGGCGCCGACCAGGACGATGCCGTAGTCGGCCTCCGCCCCGGCGTGCCAGTGGACGCGGGTGCCGGACGGTACGGCGGCCGCGCGGGCGGCGTCGCATCGCGCCGGGTGCGCGCCGGTGACGGCGACGACGACGTACCGGCCCTGCTCCGGCAGACCCAGCACCTGGGCGGCCTCGGGCAGGTCGGCGATGCGGCTGGTGCCGTCGAGCAGCCCGGCCGCGAGCAGCCGGGCCCGGTTCTCGCGGCGCCGGCCGATCTGCCACTCGGTCTGCCGGTAGGCGTCGGCGACGAGGGTGCAGTGCTCGTCGACGAAGTTCCACACGTCGGCGGCCACGTGCACGAGGAGGCGTACGTCCTCGGGCGCGGTGCGGGAGGTCTCCTCGACCAGCCGCTGCCAGACCAGGGACCCGCCGAGGCGGAAGGCGTGCAGCAGGGCGTCCAGTGGGAGTCCCTGTTCGGCGCGGGTGGCGCCGACCCGCCAGGAGCAGCGGCGGGCCGCGTCCCGCGCGCCGCGGGGGTCGAGCAGCGAGGCCACGCTGTGCCGCAGCGAGCGCTGGGCCTCCTGCCAGGTGGCGGTGGGGTCCTTGTCGATGGCCGCGCGGTACGCGGGCTCCTGCTCCCGCAGCAGGGCCACCAGCCGGTCGGTCAGGTCGGGCAGGTCGTCGAGCAGGGCGCGGGCGGCCCGGTGCAGGACACGCAGGGCGTCGGCGTCCATCAACGACGCGACACTCGGTGTCCGCGGGCGTGGTACGGGCGTCAGCCCGACGCGGATCGCTGCTCGTGACCGTACGGCGTGCTGCATCGCGGTCCTCCCCAGGCCAGGGCTGGCGGGGGCGCCCCGCGACGGGCTGTCCGCCCGTGCCGGGCATGCCCCCTGACTCGTCCTGCCCGAAGGATGACATACCGTCCGGTCGGTCCCTAGGGTTGTGCACCGGTCTTTTCGGCCGGTCCGGCGTGCTCGGCCTGCTCGACCACGCGGGCCAGCTCCAGCCGGGACCGTACGCCGAGTGCGGCGAAGACCTTGCGGAGGTGGTAGTCGACGGTGCGGGTGCTCACCGCGAGGGTCAGCGCGACCTCGCGGTTGGTGGCGCCCTCGGCGACGTGCCGCGCTATGCGCAGCTGCTGCGGCGTGAGACGCGTCAACCGGGTCGGCGCCCCCGCGTCGCCGCCGTGCGACGCCGCTCCGAGCGCCCGCAACTCGTCGCGCGCCTGCGCCGCCCAGACGCCGGCGCCGCAGCGGTCGAAGCCGGCCAGCGCGGTGCCGAGGCGGCCGCGGGCCTCGCGCGGGCGGCGCCGGCGGCGCAGCCACTTGCCGTACAGCAGCGCCGTGCGGGCCCGTTCGAAGTCGCCGCCCGCCTCCTCGTGCCGCGCGAGCGCCTGCCGGTAGAGGTCGTCGGCGCGGTCCGGCGGGGCGAGGAGGGCATGGCAGCGGGCCAGTTGCGCGGCGGCCTGCGGATCGGCGCCGAACGCCGCCCAGCCCGCGAAGTCCGTCAGGACCGCGCCGGTGTCCTCGTGACGGCCGGCGAGGACCGAGGCCTCCACGAAGCACGGCACGGCGAGCCGCCACACCGCGAAGTGTCCGCGCCCGGGTCCGGGCAGCACCAGGAGCCCGAGCCGGTCGGCGGCGTCCAGCGGACGCCCCCGCCCCAGGTCGGCCCGGGCCGCCGCCCACTCCGCCAGGGTGGCCGCCTGGGCCAGTCCGTGGCGCCTGGCGGTGGTCAGCGCGGCCGTCACGTGCCGGGCGACGGCGTCCGGCTCCTCCTCGATCGACGCCGCGAGGGCCAGCACCGCCCGGTGGTGGGCCGCCGTGTTGCGCTGCCCGGTCCGCAGCGCGGTGCGCAGGCCGTCCTCCGCGTGGGTGCGGGCCTGTGGGTGCCGGCCGGCGCGCAGTTCGGCGTACGCGAGGTACTCCAGCGCCCGCGGCACCAGCGTGTCCGACCCGAGCTGGCGGGCGGCGGCCAGGGCCCGCGCGCCGGCCCGGCGGGCGGCGTCCACGTCCCCGAGCAGCAACGCGGCCGACGCCGACCTCAGCAGGCACTCGGGCCGGTGGTCCGTCCCGGCCCGCTCCACCACCTGGCCGAGCGGTCCGGCGGCCCGGTCGAACCGCCCCTCGAGGAGCGCCCGCATGCCGACGCGGTGGTCGCGCACCGGGTCCGGGGGCGGTCTTCCCGCGCCACCCGGCACGGCAGCCGTTTCCATGGGCCGTGTCCGGCGGTTCGGGGTGTCGGCGTGCCGGGGAGCCGGGTGCTGGTGCGAGTGGGGCGGTTCGAGTACGAGTGCGGCGAGGCAGGCCGGCAGGTCGCCCGCCGCCCAGGCGGCGTCGGCGGCGGCCAGTGCGGCGGTCGCGGCGTCGGCGGGGGCGGCCGCGGCGAGCAGGGACGCGGCCAGCAGCAGCGACTGGTGGGCGTCGCCGACGGGGCCGTCCCGTAGTTCCGTCAGCCCGCGTACCAGCTCGGCCCGCCCTCGCACCGCGTCCGGCGCGGCACAGCCGCGGGCCGCGGCGAGCAGGTGACGTGCCCGGTCGGGGCGGCCGGCGAGCAGGGCGTGCTCGGCCGCGGCCGTGTACCGCTCCGCCCGGGCCGGGCCGTCCGCGGTGAGCTCGGCGGCACGGGCGTACGCCCTCGCGCGCAGCCGGTACGAGGCCGGCACCGTGGCGTCGGCCGCCAGCGCCGCGAGCCGGTCCGCGAGCGACGGCTCGGGCGCCGGGCCGGTCAGGGACCAGGAGCGGTGCAGCAGCCCCGGGAGAGGATGGCCGCCGGCCTCCAGTACACCGGCCAGCGCGCGGTGCGCGGCGCGACGCCGGTCCGGCGCGGCGGTGGCGTGGACCGTACGGCGGACCAGCGGGCCGTGGAAGCGGAGCCGGTCGTCGGCCAGGGCGAGGGGCGCGGGCAGCGGTTCCAGGGAGGGGACCGGCGCGGACGCCGACCGCAGGTGCCGTACGGCGTCGAGGACCGGGCCGGCGTCGACGTCCGGTCCGTCCGATGCCCGCACGGCCGCCGCCACCGTCAGCAGCAGGTCCCGAGCGTGTGCGGACAGGCCGGTCAGCGCACCGCCCGCGACCTCCGTCAGGGTGCCGGCATCGGCCAGGGGTCTGGGCAGGGGGCGGTGGCCGTGCAACTCGTCGGGTGACAGCCGGCGGACGAGGGCGAGGAGCAGGGCCGGGTTCCCCTCCGCCTCGGCCAGCAGTTCCTCGCGGACGGCCGGGTCGGCTGCGCCGTCCGTCACGTCGTCGAGCAGGGCGCCGGCCTGCGGCGGCGTGAGCGGATCCAGGCGTACGACGGGCAGGTGGGCGAATTCCGGGTCGGCTGCGCGGTCTCCGGCGACGGAGATGAGCAGACCGACGCGGCCCGCGGTGCGCGGGAGTTCGGCCGCTCGGCTCATGGCGGTCCGGGCCCGGGCGTCCCACAGATGTGCGTCGTCGACGCACACGAGCAGAGGTGCCTCGCCGGCCGTCGCCCGCAGCGTGCCGAGCAGTTCCTCGGCGATGGCGCGTGCGCCCCGGTCCGGGCCGGGCCCGAGGTGGAGTACGGGACCGGCCCGGAAGGAGCGGGCGGCCCATCGGAGGAGGGCGGTCCTGCCGAGTCCGGGTTCGCCGGTCACGAGGAGGTGGCCGCTGTGGGTGCTCAGCCCCTCCAGGAGGGCGCGCACCGCCTGCCGTTGCGCGCTTCGGCCGTGGATCCGCACGGCCGTACGTACGGTCGTCTCTCCGGTCATTCCCGGGAGGTTACGCGCGCGTAACCTGACACGGAAGCCACCGGTCCGCCGCGGCCCGCCGGGGTGTCGGCCGTGCCACCTGCGGTTGTGGACCGTGCGGACGGATCCAAGCACTGTGCCGCTGCCCAGCGGTCCCGGTCCGGGACCGTGCGGCGGCACAGCGGGCCGGCGGCGGCCGCAACGTACCCGCGACCGCCGCCGGATGGTGCCGGATGTGCACAGTGGTGCCGCTGGAGGTGCCGGGAGTGTCAGGAGCCGTGCGGGCAGTTGCCCCGGTACTCCTCGATGGTCAGGCTCGGCCGCGGCAGCGGGCAGAGGAACTGCTCGTAGCGGGTGTCGTTGTCGATGAACCGCTTGAGCCAGGAAATGCTGTACTTCGCGATCGTCGTGTCCGACGTGTTCGGCGTGAAGTGGCTCGCGTTGTTGAGCTCCAGGTACGCGCGGTCCGTCCTGGACGGCAGGCTGGAGTAGAACGGCTCGGAGTGCGAGGAGACCGGGGCGATGCTGTCGCCGTCGGCCCCCACGATCAGCGTCGGGGTGCTGACTTCGGGCCAGCTCTTGTCCAGGTTCCAGGGGGTGAGGGGGATGGCGGCCTGGAGCGACGGCCGGTCTTTCGCGGCCTCCAAGGAGCCGCCGCCGCCCATCGAGTGGCCCATGACGCCGAGCCGGCTGCTGTCGACCCGCCCGCGGACGGAGCTGCGCTCGGTGAGGTAGTCCAGTGCCGCCAGCAGCTGCCGGCCCCGGGAGTCGGGCTGGTCCAGCGTGGTGTTGGTGTCGATGGTGAACACGACGAAGCCCTGTGAGGCCAGCCGCGGACCGAGCCAGGCGATGGAGGACTCGTACGCGGTGAAGCCGGGCGAGATCACGACGGCGCCGAACGTGCCGTCACTGGTGCTGGTGGGGTAGTAGATCGTGCCGCCGCCGAAGCCGCTGACCACGAGCGAGGAGACGTTGGTGTCCGCGACGGAGTACGGACCGCGCGGTGCCTCGATGCTGGACTCGGTGGGCGCCGGGCCGCGCTCGTAGGGGTTGTCGGCGGCGGCCTGGGCGCCGGGGCTGGTGAGGGTGGAGAGCGCGACGACGGCGGCCACGGCCGCCGTGACTCCGGCGAAGCGCCGCCGCGTTCCGCGGAACGCCGGGCGCGTGGCCCGGGGGACGGCGTGGGTGTGGGGGTTCTGCTGCACGAGGAGTCGTCCTCTCGGTCGTGGCGAGGGACCCGGCCGGTGATCGCACACGGGCCCGGTACACGTGGGGTCGCGTCCCGGGACTTCCGCCGGACGGGCGTCGCCGATGAACTGGCGGTGCCACTGTCGGGGGGCGGGGCGGTCGGGGGGATCGGCAGAATCACCGGTCTCGTACGGCGGGTGGGGCGGCGGGGCGGCCCGACGAGGGGGGTGCCCCTATCTGTTTCGTCAACCCTGGTGGGGTCGGTTCGCGGGGATTC